>NZ_VPDM01000038.1:0-25623 GCF_013417645.1 Acinetobacter sp. YH12236 | reverse complement strand
TTTCTGACTTAAATTTCGCTCAAATAAACTTCGAGTAATTTAAACCAATCAATCAATGAAAATAATTTCGATCAATCAACCAGTAAAAATCCACACAAGTTGTTCTTCATAATCTCTTAATGATCTTACTTAAAACCTCGTCAGTTTTAAGCTCCAACCCAACCACTTAACGTTTCGTTTCATGCATTGCGTTGGTGTGATGCGTATTCTATACAGTTTCCGAACCAGTGCAAGAGCTTTTCCTAAAAATATTCAAAAAAGCGCATCATACGTTTATTTTTTAATCTGAATTGCTATTTTTAGCAGTTTTAATGCTTTTTTCCAGTCACTTTTGGCCTGAAATTTTAAGCAAATGTGAATTTCGACTGGTTTAGTTTTTATTAAAAGGGATCGTTGCATACGATCCCTTTTAATATTGAACAATAAATTTTAATTTTCCTGCTCGCCAAGCCAATTCATAAATTTTTGTCGTTCAGCTTTAGATGCCTGCTTCCATAACTGAATTAATTGCTGATCAAGCTGACCAACTGATGCATTTTCCTGAACGTTTGCAGTAGCAATATTCGGTGTACTTGCAGTTTGAGTGTAGACCGCTGCCGGCTGATTTGTTGGAGTTATTACTTTATTCGTTGTCAAATCCACAGATTTTCCTAAAACGCTTTGCCCTAGTAATGGTTTCGCTGCATCTTTTGCTCCCGCCTGCTGAACCAGAAGCTGATTTTTTGCATCATATAAACCAATAATTGGCTGATCTTTATATTTTTTCGCTTCATCAAAATTTTTAGGCGCGTTAATTAAAGCCAATTTATAAGCTTCACCATCTTTAAGTTCTGGAGTTTTTACAGTTACTACGCCAGATTTTAAAATGTCATGAGAATTGTCATTGTGCTGGAAAAATTCAGTATAGCGAACACTAATCGCATTCGTACCAGCATCCAGTTTATAAGTTTGATCTGAGCGTAATAGACCTGAACGTACTTCCTGATCATTCACTGCGATTATCTTGATTTCTTCAGGTACGGTTAATGTCACGGCTGAAAAAGCTGATGTGCTGCTCAATAATGCAACTACAGCTGCTGTGATACGTAAATCCATGTCACTCACTCATTCTGGTTAATATATAAAATTTTCATTGCACTATGCCGTGTATAAATGACAATTCTATGACAAATGCTTTGTCTCTACAGTACTTTACTCAGCATTTATCAGACTATCTATCTTCTGATTTCTGCTATATCACACATAAAAAAAGAAGTACTTAACAGTACTTCTTTCTCATCTCTAAATCGATTATGCAAAGGTCTTAAATCGTTCTGCATCATCCATAAAGGTTTTTTCACCTGGAGGGGCTTCGATTGAACCAAATACCAATTGAGCACGAAGCTTCCAGTTCGATGGAATACTAAAAGTTTGCGCCACTTCTTCATCAATGATCGGATTGTAATGCTGTAGTGATGCACCAATATTATGTTCAGCCAAAGCTGTCCAGGTTGCAAACTGAGCGATACCGCTGGCATGCTCTGACCAGATCGGGAAATTATCTGCATATAGCGCAAATTTTTCTTGCATTCCTTTAATGACATTCTGGTCTTCATAAAACAGTGCAGTTCCATAACCTGCCGCAAAACCATCTATTTTGCTATTGGTAGCCTCAAAAGCATCTGCTGACACCAGGTCGCGTAAAGTTTCACGCACAATATGCCAGAAAGTATCATGTGATTGACCAAACAAAATCACCACGCGTGAAGATTGCGAGTTAAAAGATGATGGACTATGTTTCACCGCCTCTTTAATGATGTTCTCAATTTCTGCCTGATCCAGGCTGACATTTTTCCCAATGGCATAAATACTACGGCGTTTTTTAAAATGATCTAGGAATGCCATGATCTCACCTCGTTCTATTCTGATTATTTAAAACCGATAAGATCATCCTAAGCATTTTCACTGCCTAAAACAGTCTTATTTCGATAACAATGTGTTTTATTTATAGAACATTCTCAGAGATGTTAAGGTTGATCCTTTGTATCAGTCACCTTAGCACATACTAATTTCAAGAATCACAGGTCTTAGCTAAATACCTGGAAGCTGTCTGGGTTTACAGACTCAATTTTATCTTCTATTGCTTCTTCAATTGAACCGAAACAGAGCTGAGCACGTAGCAACCAGTTTTCATCAATCTTAAAATGCTCAGCTACAGGGTGATTGATCTGCGCATTATAATGTTGCAAAGAAGTACCTAGACCAGCATCTGCCAGCGCAGTCCACGCAGCAAACTGTACCATGCCAGAAGTCTGCTCTGACCACAGTGGAAAATCATCGGCACTAAATGGAATCTTTTTCTGTAATTGCTGAATGGCGCGCTGATCTTCATAGAATAAAATCGTGCCATAGGCATTTGCACATTGATCCAGCTTGATTCTAATCCCTTCATAGACCGATGCCGGCACATGCTGGCGTTGAATGTCTTTCACAATATTCCAGAATTGATGATGTGAATCGGCAAATAGTACGATAATGCGTGCACTTTGTGAATTATAGGCTGAAGGACAACTATGCACAGCTTCCTGAATCAGCTCGGTCAGATAAGCCTGACTGTAATGCACACGCTTACCTAGCTGATAGGTCCCACGGCACTTTTTTAATTTCTCAACAAAAGTGAATTCTAAATTTTCAACTGCTTTACTTTTTTTAGGAAATTTAAAATCCTTAGTCAGGTCAGTTGTTAATACCTGCCCAATTTTATTGAGTAATGCCATTTTCTACCCTCTACATATAGCCTGAACTTCAATCACCAGGAAAATCCCATACAATTATAATGGGTTTATTCAGGCAGGCAGGATTTGCTATTTTTTTATGCTGCTTTTTAGAGCATTCAAACTCCTTAAAAACAAAAAAACTCCGCATTTAGCGGAGTTTATGTGACGCAAGTCGCATTAATTATTTTTCAGTTTCAAACAATGCAGCAACGAATGATTTTGCCGAGAATGGACGTAAGTCATCAATTTTCTCACCTACACCGATAAAGCGAATCGGTACATGGGTACGGCTGGCAATATTAAACAGCACACCACCTTTTGCAGTACCATCCAGCTTGGTAATGGTTAAACCCGTTAAACCTACTGCTTCATCAAACATTTCAACTTGATTAATGGCATTCTGTCCTGTACCGGCATCCACCACCAGCATCACTTCATGTGGCGCAGTCGCATCAATCTTCTGCATCACACGTTTAACTTTGGTCAATTCCTGCATCAGATGACCTTTGTTATGCAGACGGCCTGCAGTATCTGCAATTAAAACATCCACACCTTTGGCACGTGCACTTTCGAAAGCATCAAAAATGACAGAAGCAGAGTCAGCACCATGACCTTGGGCTACGACGGCGATATTGTTGCGTTCACCCCAGATCTGTAACTGCTCAGTTGCAGCAGCACGGAAAGTATCACCCGCAGCCAGCATGACTTTTTTACCTTCGCCTTGCAGACGTTTTGCGAGCTTGCCAATGGTCGTGGTTTTACCTACACCATTTACACCCACGACCAGAATTACATATGGATTTTTGTTTGGATCGATATGCAGCGGTTTGACACGCGGAGCCAGCAGAGCCACCAGTTCTTCCTGAAGTGCTTTATACAGCGAGTGAGAGTAAATCAGATCACCACGTGCGGTACGTTCAGTCAAATTGGCAATAATCGTTTTGGTCGCATCAACACCGATATCTGCAACCAAAAGCTGTTCTTCAACTTCTTCTAATAATTCATCGTCAATTTCTTTGCCACCAATCAGGATATTAACCATCCCATCGGCAAGATTTTTACGGGTTTTGGTTAAACCCTCTTTCATACGGCTAAAGAAACCGCCTTTTGCAGCAGGTTCTTCTTCCTGAGCTTCTGTCGCTACAGGTGCAGAAACTTCAGTAGTGGCGCTTGGTGTTTCTACAATCGGCACATTAACCGCAGGTAAACTCGGTAATGTGACATCATCATCTCCGATATCAGCATCAATCAAAAATTTGTTTTGCCCATTAGATTGCTGTTGCATGCCGAATCCTTGAAAAGCATTGCGTTAAAAAATTGAATTCTAGCATAACTCTCAGGGTTTTGAGCGGGCAATCCAATCCATGAATAAACAACCAAAAAATAACAGTGTTTGGTTGCTTTCAATACAAGATTTCTGAAAAATAATCCTAAATACAAATATCTATTCATTGGAAGACTTTGTGTCCATATCTTTTTTTGCTATCTCCTCCTTATCCAGAATCATCAAACAGCGGATTTCTCCAGTCGCAGTACTCATCCTGAGTTTTGGTTTTAGCCCCGTACATGCCGCAACACAGAGTGAATTATCCCGCACCACCATCGAAACCTATTTAGGTAATGGCTTAAAAGTCATTATCCGGGAAGATCATCGCTCCCCGATGGTGATGACACAGATCTGGTATAAAGTCGGCAGTAGTGATGAGTCCGGTAATATTCTCGGCGTCTCTCATGCTTTGGAACACATGATGTTTAAAGGCACGAGCAAGGTTCCCAATGATGAATTTACCCGCCTGAGCCGGATTTATGGCGGCAGTATTAATGCCGCAACATTTACCAATTATACGAACTATTATCAGCTCTATCCTAAAGCCTATTTTCCAATGGCGCTAGAACTCGAATCTGACCGCATGAACAACCTCTTGTTACGCCAGCAAGATTTTGATCCGGAAATTAAAGTGGTAATGGAAGAACGGCGTCAGCGTACTGATGATAATCCGCGTGCCCAGGCATTTGAACGATTTAGATGGATCAGTTACCCCACCAGTCACTATCGTCAGCCCGTGATTGGTCACATGAAAACGCTCAATAATATTCAGCTGAGTGATGTTAAAAAATGGTATCGAGACTGGTATAGCCCGAATAATGCCATTCTGGTGATTGTCGGGGATGTTGACGTTCAAGAAGCTCTCGTTCAGGTACAGAAATATTTTGGCGATATTCCGGCACGTCCCACACCCTCACGTAATGATGTACTCGAGTTTGAGCGCTTAGGCTATCGTCATATGGAAATTGAGAGCAATGTTCAGGTGCCTAATCTGTATATGACCTGGAATGTGAAATCTCTAGCTACCGCCAAGAATCCTCAAGATGCCTATGCTCTAACCATTATTCGCAGCCTGCTGGATAGTGGGATTTCTTCTCGGTTGCAGGATCGTCTGGTTCGCGACCGCAAAGTGCTTACTTCTGTGAGTGTATCCTATGATCCTTATAACCGTGGAGATAGCCTGTTTGGTATTTCCGCACTTCCGGCTCCAGGCGTTAACCTGGCAGAAGCACAAACGGCCATCCAGAAAGAAATTGATTTATTAAAAACTGAAGCTATTTCTGAGTATGAACTGGCACGGATCAGCACACGCTTTATTTCAAATCTGATTTATAGTCAGGACAGTCTGAGCGGACAGGCCAAAATGATTGGAAACCTTGAAGTAAACGGATTGAGTTACCGCCTGATGGATGAACTGCCTCAGCATTATGACAGTGTCCGTGCAGAGGACATTCAGCGGGTTGCTAATGCCTATTTTGTCCGTGAAAATTTAAGTACGCTCTACCTTTTGCCTGAACAGAAAGCTCAATAATGGTTATTACAATGTCTAAAGTTCGCTCTCTTATCCTTTTAACCAGCTTAAGCCTCAGTTCAAACCTTTGGGCAGAAAATTATTTAGATACCCAACCTGATCTGAATGATAATCCCAGTCAGTTACAAGCGATCCCTCTCCTGCAAAGTTTAAAAAACATTAATCAAAAGCAGGCATTTCAAGCACCTTTTATTCATGACCTGAATAATCACTACAAAGTTCGCACTTTATTTGTTGAAACCCGTGATTTACCTATGGTCGATATTCAACTGACCTTTAATGCCGGATCAGCACGAGATCAGGAAATTGCTAAAGGTTTATTTGGCTTATCCAGCACAGTAGCCAAACTGATGCGCGAAGGAACAGATAAATATACGGCCGCACAGGTAGCTTCAGTCTTTGATGCCACAGGCGCACAATTTAGCGTACAGGCTTATCGCGATATGTTTGTCGTTCGCCTGCGAACTTTGTCAGATCCCAAGAAAATGGAACCTGCTTTGGGCATGATGATGGAAGTTCTCAAAAATGCTACATTCAAGCCTTCCAGTATTCAATTAGCACTCAGCAATACTCAAGTAGGACAAAAACAGCTTCAGGAAAATCCAAGCAAACTGATGGATATCCGGTTTTATCGGGCATTGTATGGTCAGCATCCTTATGCCGAACCCATTACCGGCACCATTGGCAGTACCAAAAAAATTACGGCTGATTTACTGAAAAAATTCCGCGACCAGTTTCTGGTAGCACAAAACATGAATATTGCCATTACCGGCAAACTCAGTTCTAAACAGGCACTGGAACTTTCTGAACGAATTGCAGGCAATTTGCCTCAAGGACAGAAAGCTGTTGCATTAGCTGAACCTGAAGAAAAATCGGGTTTTGATATCGTGCATTTGCCTTATAACTCATCCCAAGCGCATGTGACCTTCGGCCACTTAGGACCAAACCGTTTTACTAAAGATCGGCTTGCTCTGGAAGTAGCCAATCGCATGTTTGGTGGTAGCGGATTTAATGCAGTATTAATGCAGGAATTAAGGGTAAAACGCGGCTATACCTATGGTGCCTATAGTACATTCAGCTTTAGTCAGGCACCCGGTATATTTAGCTTCCGTTATTCCACTAGACAAGATCAATTGCTAGATAGCATTCAGGTCGCACATCAGGCTTTTATCAACTTTGTAAATCAGCCGATTGATACTAAGCGCCTAGAAGAAACCAAAGCCGGGATGTTAAGAGCATTTCCGAATAATTACAGCAGCAATGCCACGATCAATGCCCAGTTAGGCACGATGGGCTTTTATGCAGAGCAAGCCGACTATCTGTCACGCTATCCAGAACGTCTAGCCAAAATTACCGCAGCAGATGTGCAAAATGCCGTGCGCAAACATCTGCATCCAGAACGCTTGACACTGGTCGTGGTAAGTCAAGAATTAGATAAAGAAGCATTAAAACTACGACTGGAACAGAACCTGTTAGATCCTTCTACACCACTGCCGAATACGATTCCAATACTTAAGGCATATCCACAGAAACCGGCGGAAGCTGACGAGCCCGTAGAGATTCCTGCTGATACGCCTGCATCAATTTAAGATATTGACCGCGATGGATGCGTTGCTGTTGCAGCAAAGCCTGAGCCATATCCTGGGTTTGGGGTAAGCTCTGCTGTTCTGCAAGTTGCTGAAGTAAATTAAATTGGGAAGTCGTCAGTGGACGATAAATGGCAAATGTGGCCAGGCATAAGATTAATGCCACAATGAAAATAACAACCGCATTATAAATTTGTTCAAGCTTAATTTTATTCAGAAAATCGCTTAATTTTTTGCTATCTATAGCCATACACTACCTCAAGTTGCAGCTAGTGTATGGCTGGGCCCCATGAAGTTCAAGTCAAAGATTGAATGACCAGTATAAATACACATCTCGATATGACTATAAATCGGTTAGGATTTCAACAATTCGTACACACTCCAGGCAATGACCATAGCCACCAGACCTAAAACCAGTAAAATTGCAAACTTGCTTAAGCCGGCTTCTGCTTCAGGTGGATGCAGTCGATCTTCATCTGCAATTCGGACCAATTCATCATTATAGTGACTATAAAACTCTGCACGCTGGGTTTCGTCCAGAGCGCGGGTAAAATCATAAACTTCTTTACGTTGAGCCAGACTGTAATCACCTAGATGGGTATATTTGTCATAAATTGCCTCATCCAGTTTTTTACGGTGTACATGCGCCAATTCTGTAATCTGACTGGCTGTTGGGGGCATATCAAAACTGAGCCCTTCAAGAGTTCTTTGCATCATGTTGTTCTCCTTTTCTTTTGTTCTATTGTTAAAATCTATACCAACCAAACTTCCAAGTGTGTATAGTTTGATCGTACAAACTATAAATTAAGTAAACAGGAAAGCTGATATAGTTGACTTTTCCATTATTCTGTAATATTAGTTTAATAATACTAAGTTATATTTGTATTTAGACTTAAAAGTCTATCCGAAATCATAATTAAAATTAAGGAGTTTTTATATTATGCAGAATATCTCTCAACATGATTTGGAACATCTGTATGCAGATGCAGTGAATACCATTCAATCGCAAATGAACTTTGTCGATGCAGTAAAACAATTAGAAGATGCAGCGCGCGCCGGTCACGGTAAAGCAGCTCTCTTTTTAGCTGAACTGTATTATCAGGGTTTTCGTGTAGAACGAGATTCACTTAAAGCACAATACTGGCAGAACATGGCCACCATGCAAGCCTGAAGAAACGTCACCTCGGTGACGTTTTTTTATGCCATTTTTTCGAAATACTGCAATTAAGACATAATTTATTACGATTGCTTGCAAAGCTGAAACAGTAATTTCACTGGAACTTTCTAGAATAGAGCTGAACTCTAATAGCACTTTATTTTAACGACAATGCGAAAAATTATTCAATACGACCCGATTTGTAAAAACTTTCTTTTGAGGCTGACCATCCTCAAATCTATGATGTATTGCGGCGTTTTGTGGGGCGTCTATCATCAGGGTTGGGCGATGATGCGTGATCAGGAAGATTATATTTTTCCATTCTGGCTTAATTCTCTGGATGCCAAAAATTATGCCAAGGAACATTGGCCAGGTTATGTACCCCGTAGAATCAACCCGGAAGATTTCGAAAACAACTTGTTACCTACACTGTCCCGACTAGCCGTGACACCTACTTTATGTAGCGGCAATGGCACTAAACTAAAATTATCCATTCCACAGATGCGTCACCTGTTTTTTTCACAACAAAGACTGCACTTTGCCTAAAAACATGTTATTTATAAAGACATAAAATAGACACCTAGAGATGTTCAGCTGGATACATACTCTAGGACTAATAATAATTAGATAAAAAGGACTCAATAGAATGACCAACGTAGCACAAGTGCTCGGTGATAAAGTACATCAGGCAGTTTATACCATCCGTCCAGACTCTACAGTTTTAGAAGCAATTAGCCTGATGGCAGAAAAAGGAATCGGGGCGCTGGTCGTTACCCACGAAGATAGTGTGGTCGGCATTTTGTCAGAGCGTGATTACACCCGTAAAATCGCATTGATGCAAAGAACCTCTTTTGATACCACGGTCAATGAAATTATGACACCTAAAGTCATAACCGTGACTTCTGCAACTTCTGTTGAAGACTGCTTAGCATTAATGACTGACCGCCATTTACGCCACTTACCTGTAGTTGAAAATGACAAACTGATTGGCCTGATTTCGATTGGTGACTTGGTCAAAGCTGCAATGGAAGATCAACGTAAGCTGATTGATCAGTTACAACAATATATTTCAGGCTAAAATTCTTTCTTAGTTGAATACGTAAATTAAGACTCAAACTCAAAATGTCATTACAAACAAATGACAATGCCATATCAAAACCAGATTAGATATAAAAAATCCCAGCCTTAAGACTGGGATTTTTTGATTATTAGATCAAATTAAAGACCGAGTTTCTCTGCGACATAGTCAGAGTCTTTATCACCACGACCTGAAAGATTCACTACAATCTTAGTCTCTTTAGGCAGTTTACCCGCTTCACGAATTGCCCAAGCCACTGCATGTGAACTTTCTAATGCTGGCACAATTCCCTCAACGCGTGACAGGGTCATAAAGGCATCCAGACACTCCTGATCTGTTGCTGTAGTGTATTCCACACGACCTAGATCTTTCAGCAGGCTGTGCTGTGGCCCTACGCCTGGATAATCCAGCCCAGAAGCAATCGAATGCACAGGTAAAGGCTCACCCTGCTCATCTTCGAGTACATAACAGGCCATACCATGCAACTGGCTTGGTTTACCCAAAGTCAGCGTTGCGGAATGCTTATCAGTATTTAAGCCATGACCTGCAGGCTCTACCCCCACCAGTTTCACTTCTGGATCATTTAGAAATGCCGTGAATGCACCCATAGCATTTGAACCACCACCCACACATGCCACCACATAATCTGGGTTTGCACCGAAGCGTTCATTGGTTTGAACCTTGATTTCATCGCCAATAATGGACTGGAAATCACGCACCATCATTGGGAATGGATGTGGTCCTACCACCGAACCAATCGCATAGATATAGTTTTTCGGATCTTTCAAGTATTCTTCAAAAGCACTGTCGACTGCATCTTTAAGGGTCGCAGTACCACGCGTCACAGAAATCAGCTTAGCACCCAAGATTTTCATCTTTACGACGTTTGGATGTTCTTTTTCGATATCCACCTGGCCCATATGAATTTCACATGGAATACCCACCAAAGCACATGCAGTAGCCAATGCTACACCATGCTGACCTGCACCGGTTTCTGCAATGACTTTGGTTTTACCCATATATTTCGCCAGCAGTGCTTCACCCAGGCAGTGATTGATTTTATGTGCACCGGTATGATTCAGGTCTTCACGTTTTAAATAGATCTGTGCTCCACCTAACTGGTCAGAAAGGCGTTTAGCATGAAACAAAGGGCTAGGACGGCCGACATAGTTAGCAAACAGGTCTTTTAATTCATTTTGAAATTCTTCAGTTTGACGGATTTCCTGATAGGCAACATTGATGTCATCCATGGCCTGTTTTAGATCCGGTGGAATGAACTGACCGCCATATTGACCAAAGAAACCCTCTTCATTGGGCAACGCAATACCATTAATTTGATGAGCCATAATAATTCCTGAATAATATTGGAATAAGGTATAACAAGTGACTTTATACTAGAATAATTCGTTTTAAAGCACTAATAACTATAGATAAAGTCACTTATAGATAAATGGAATCAACGCGCCAGATATTTGGTCATATCCTCAATACCTTTTAAGGTCATTGGAAACATATGATCTTCAAAGATTTGCCTAATCAGGCCAATGGTATGCGTGTAATGCCAGTATTTTTCTTCTTCAGGATTGAGCCAAGCAGTTTTATCAAAATGCTGACGCAGACGCTGTAACCAGACCTGTCCTGCCTCATTATTCATATATTCGACCGACCCACCGACGGAGTTCAACTCATAGGGTGCCATGCTGGCATCACCCACTACAATCACCCGGTAATCCCGTCCATAGGTATTGAACAGATCCCAGGTGTTCATGCGCGAACTGGAACGACGGACATTATCTTTCCAGACATAGTCGTATAGACAATTATGGAAATAGAAATATTCCAGAGTCTTAAATTCGGTCTTAGCGGCGCTAAACAGTTTTTCACACTGAGCGATATGCGCATCCATTGATCCGCCGATATCAAACAGCATTAGTACTTTAATACGGTTACGACGCTCCGGCACCAATTGCACATCCAGAATCCCCTGTTTGGCGGTTTCACGAATAGTACTATCAATGTCCAGTTCTTCAGCCGCACCCTGACGAGCGAACTTACGCAAACGGCGCAGTGCAATCTGCATCTGACGACTACCAAGAATCTGATCATCATCCAGATTACGGTATTGACGCTGTTCCCAGACTTTGACGGCGGAACGTTTACGCCCCGGCCCGCCAATGCGCACACCTTCAGGATGATCACCATAGGCACCAAATGGCGATGTGCCACCAGTACCAATCATCTTATTCCCGCCCTGATGTTTTTTATGCTGTTCGCGCAAGCGTTCTTCCAGCATTTTCATCAGTTCTTCCAGCGATCCGGCTTTTTTCAGTTCTTCACGCTGTTCAGGGGTTAAGTGCTTTTCCAGAAGTTCCAGATCAAACCAGTCTTTGGGTAGTTTATGCACCTGATTCAGTAGTTCATCCAGATCAAAAGTCGCGATACCATCAAAGTAATCTTTCATGGCGCGATCGAACTTGTCGAAGTAGCGCTCGTCTTTGACCATCACAGTTTTAGCAAGCTGATAGAACTCGCCCTGATCAGCAAAAACCACGCCTGCCGCCACCGCTTGATTCAGATCAATCAGCTCACGGGTGGAAACTGGTACGCCATATTTTCTGAGGGTATAAAACAATCGCACAAACATGCGTGTTTCTCCCTTAGCGACGCGACATAAAGGCTAGACGTTCAAGCAGTTGTACATCCTGCTCATTTTTGATCAGCGCGCCGTACAAAGGCGGAATCGCTTTGGACTTGTCGGTATTTCTTAAAATGTCTTCCGGCATATCATCTGCCATGAGTAGGCTTAGCCAGTCGATCAGTTCTGAAGTTGAAGGTGGTTTTTTCAAGCCTGGAATCTGACGTAACTTGAAGAAGACTTGCAGAGCTTCATTCACCAGCGTTGCTGAAATATTCTCAAAATGCACATCGATAATTTCACGCATGGTCGCTTCATCCGGAAACTCGATATAGTGGAAGAAACAACGGCGCAAGAAAGCATCTGGAAGCTCTTTCTCGTTATTTGAAGTGATGATGACAATCGGACGCTGGGTAGCAGTAATGGTTTCACCCGTTTCATAAACGAAGAAAGACATCTTGTCGAGTTCATGCAGCAAGTCATTTGGGAACTCGATGTCTGCTTTATCGATCTCATCAATCAGCAATACACAGCGTTCTTCACTGGTAAATGCTTCCCAGAGTTTACCCGGCTTGATGTAGTTCTTGATGTCATAAACGCGATCATCACCTAACTGACTATCACGTAAGCGTGATACCGCATCATATTCATACAGGCCCTGCTGTGCCTTGGTCGTTGATTTGATATGCCAGGTAATCAGCTTCAGTCCAAGGCTTTGTGCCACCTGTTCAGCCAACAAGGTTTTACCTGTACCCGGCTCACCTTTAACCAGCAAGGGTTTTTGCAAACTACGCGCAGCTTTCACAGCTAGTTTTAAACTGTCAGTGGCAATGTACTGATCCGTACCTGAGAATTGTTGAATATCAGCAGACATGATTGAACCTTATTTTTCTATTTACAGCGGTGAACTTTTCTTGTTTGACCCAAGACCCGTTTTACTGGATGCATAGGTCGACCAGCAATAGCCAATCACAGACCCGATACCAATGACAAATAAAATAAGTGACGCATTAATCCAAACGAGTTCATATTCCTTGGTCAGAATACCAAACAGCAGCCCGAAAATAGCAGGTGCAACTGAAGCATTACTGCCTTCAGAAACGGTTGGGGTTAATAGCACGGCAAAGGCTAACAACCATAAAAAACCGCCCATTGCCTTTGGCATGCGCTTGGTCACGCCATACCAGCAGGCTAACGCAATCAGACTGCCCAGCAGATACACTGCAAACGCAATACTCTGGTCAGGAATTGAGTCCAATACAGCTACAAAACCATTCATTTCACAACTCCTGAACTGAGCTTAAGCCCCACGAAGACCTTCTGGCGCTGGCGCATTCGGGTTAATCAAACCTTCTGGTGGCATTTGCAGGAAGAAACCACGAGTAGAAATTGAATCCATCACATGTAAAACATTGGCACGTGCCAGTTTACGCGATTCACTCAATTCAAGATGCATGACAAAAGTCGCACGACCAAAAGCAACACGTACCGGTTCAGCCAATACCTCTAGTGGTTCAAATGTTTCGGCTTCGTTCTCATCTGCAGGACGCGCCACATAAAGATACATTTCATCTTTTTTGCTAGATTTGTAGATAGACACTTGCATGTTTCAAACGACTTTTCTGAAAAAACAATCGCAAGGATACATCAAAAAAACGACAGAAACATTAGCCGCTTCAAATGCATCAGTCGTGATTTTGTATAATTGCTTTATCTTTAATCAATCCAGTAAAAATCACTCAACCACTTTCATCTGTGTCGACAGATAAGACTCATCCTGATGCAATACCTTAATTAGCGGCAGAGTTAATAACTCATAGCGCCAGCCAAGCAAGTAATTTGGCAGATCCTGTTCATCCTTATGACATACCACATGTTGATATAAGGCATTCAGCCATTTCTTGCGCATCAGCACTTCTTTTGGTACAGAGATTTCATTGGATATATTCTGGATCATTGTTTCAACCTTCTCGCCAATCTCTCTGGATGAATGGCGTATTGGACGTGCCAGACGCAGTGGCCAGTCAGCCTGATCAGGCAGGAATTTCAACAGATCAAGAATAGTCTTGCCATGTTCACGGACAATATTGGCCCGGATGTCTTTCATCTGACTGAGCTGGAAATTATTGCGCGGGAATTTCTCTACCAGATCAATCATGGTCGAGTTTTTCAGAATAAAACTACGCGGCTGATTCAGCGCCTTGGCAATCTGCTCACGCCATACAGCCAGTTGTTGTAACTGCATTAATTGACGGCGTGAATGGCGATAATTACCGACATCCTGATAAAGTAAGGCAGTCGGCGTTTCTTCACCAATTTCATGGGTCAAAAAACGGCAATCTTCAAGAGCGAAATCGAGCAGATATTTGCTTTCCAGATCCTGTTTGACTTTATCCGACAACTGCACCAGATAATGCACATCATTGGCTGCATACAGTAACTGTTCAGAACTTAAAGGTCGTGCCAGCCAGTTAGAGCGGGTCTGATCTTTTTCAATATCGACATCCAGCATCTGTTTCAAGGCATTCTGATAGCTGACCTGCAAACCATGTCCGAGGTATGACATGCCGACCTGTGTATCAAAGACATTGCTCAGGGCTTTTTTCTGGGTGTAATGATAAATCAGGTCAATATCTTCACTGCAGGCATGGAAAATATTCTGTTGAGCATTAAAAATCTTATTCAGAAATTCACTCAGATCCAGTGTTGTTCCATCCAGCAAATAGACATTGTTATTGACATTGATTTGAAAAACACCAAGTTTTGGCCACAAGGTGTCTACCTTAATAAATTCTGTATCCAGGCCATAGACCGGATTTTGATCCATAAGATTCAGGACATGATTTAAGTCGTGCTGATGTTGAATAAATTGAAACATAAAGACTGAGTCTAAAATTAGATGCTCGATGAAGCTATATTACCCGATATATAGAATTTTTATATAAAAATATGACAACCAAATCACACTTTTTGTTCCATATTTTTCGAATATAGCTTATCTAGTTTATATTTTTAATAATATTTTTTTTATATTATATATTAAGAGAATATAATTAATATTTCACTTAATTCGCATCCGGTTATGCACTGCCTGACTCAATGTATGACTATCGACATACTCCAGTTCTCCGCCTTGAGGCACCCCTTGAGCGATACGCGTCATTTGCACCGGTAAATGTTTACTGGCTTCAACCAGATAATGCGCAGTTGCCTGTCCTTCGACAGTCGCATTGGTGGCCAGAATCACTTCCTTGATCTGTCCCTGACTTAAGCGTTGCAGTAAATACGGAATACCGATTTCTTCAGGCCCGATTCCATCTAGAGGTGACAGATGACCACCCAGAACATGATATTTACCGCGGAAACTGCCGCTTTGCTCAATTGCCATGACATCTGCGGGTGACTCCACTACACAAAGCAGTTCATCATCACGCTCAAGTGAGGTACAGATATTACAGACTTCATCTTCCGTCAATGAATGGCAGATCGAGCATTCATGAATGTGATCGATTGCTTCAGTCAAGGCATGTGCCAGACCGATCGCCCCTTCACGATTTTTCATGATTAAATGCAAAGCCATACGCTGGGCCGATTTCGGCCCAACGCTTGGCAAAATGCGTAATGCTTGAACCAGTTGATCAAAACGATCACTAAACATTGCGCATACTTCCTTAGAATAAACCAGCCAGACCAGGTGGTAAGCCCATACCTGAGTTTGCAGATTTCATTTTCTCTTCAGAGATCGCTTCTGCTTGACGCGCTGCATCATTCATCGCTGCTGCAATTAGATCTTCGATCATATCTGGATCGTCCTGTAACAGTTCAGGATTGATTTCGATACGTTTCACCACATTGCGGCAAGTCATGGTAACTTTCACCAGACCGCCACCAGCCTCAGCATGCACTTCAGTTTGCGCAAGCTCTTCTTTGGCTTTTTTCATGTTGTTTTCGACTTCTTTTTGCATGCGCTGTGCTTGCTGCATCAACATATTAATGTTCATAAAGATCTCCGAACATATATTTATAAAATTAGATTAGATCTAAACCGCGTGTAATGTC
Source organism: Acinetobacter sp. YH12236 (assembly GCF_013417645.1). Taxonomy (NCBI): domain Bacteria; kingdom Pseudomonadati; phylum Pseudomonadota; class Gammaproteobacteria; order Moraxellales; family Moraxellaceae; genus Acinetobacter; species Acinetobacter sp. YH12236. The sequence goes on along the minus strand of NZ_VPDM01000038.1, from coordinate 9,495 downwards.
GCGAATAATATCATCAATCTCTTCCAAACCAACAGAAACGCGAATTAAACCTTCACGAATACCCGCTGCTGCTTTGGCTTCTGGAGACAATTTACCATGCGTCGTAGTTGCCGGATGAGTAATCGTTGATTTCACATCACCCAGGTTACCGGTGATTGAAATGAACTGGGTATTGTCAATTACTTTCCAGGCACCTTCACGACCGCCTTTCACTTCGAAAGATACGATACCACCGAAACCGGTTTGTTGTTTTGCTGCCAGTTCATGACCAACATGTTCAGGCAAACCCGCATAGTAAACTTTTTCTACTTTCGGATGTGCATTTAAGAACTCTGCCAGTTTTTGTGCATTAGCAGAATGTTCACGCATACGTAAGCGTAAAGTTTCCAGACCTTTCAGGAATACCCAGGCATTAAACGGGCTCATAGAAGGACCGGTAGTACGTACATAACCAAAAATTTCTTCAAGCAGTTTGTGGTTACCTGCCACAGCGCCACCGAGTGCACGACCCTGGCCATCCAGATATTTAGTCGCAGAATATACGACTAAGTCTGCACCAAATTTGAGTGGTTGTTGTAACACTGGTGTACAGAAGCTGTTGTCAATCGCGAGCAATGCATCATTGGCATGTGCAATATCTGCCAAAGCCTGAATATCTGCCACTTCAGCCAGTGGGTTTGACGGAGATTCAACAAAAAGTAACTTGGTTTCTGGCTTGATGGCATTTTTCCATGCATCCAGATCCGTCAGATCGACAAACTCAACTGCGACACCAAATTTAGCCACGTATTTTTCAAATAAAGAAACTGTTGAACCAAATACGGCACGTGAACAGATGACATGATCGCCTGCTTTCAGGTAAGCCATCGCTACTGCCATAATCGCAGCCATACCAGAGCTGGTCGCAACAGCGCGTTCTGCGCCTTCTAAGGCAGCCAGACGCTTTTCAAACATGGCAACAGTTGGATTAGTAAAGCGAGAGTAAATATTACCCGGCTCTTGGCCTGAAAATTTCGCTGCGGCTTCAGCCGCATTTTCATAAACAAATGACGATGTTAGAAAAATCGGTTCACCATGCTCACCCTCGAAGCTGCGGGTGTGACCGGTACGGATGGCTAAAGTTTCTAATTGATAGTTAAAATCGTCTTGCTGGCTCATCACTTTACTTCAGCCCAAAGGCTGCCTTTTGTAAAAAATTGCCAACATTTTGAGCGTCTAAGCTATTTCAGGTCAAGGCATAATAAGCAATTATTGCTTAGACTTCGACCAATTCTCCTTTGTATACGGATAAATTATTTACATGATTCAGTTAAAACAAAATATTCAACGCCAGAAGAAAAAATTAAAACACCTGAATGCACGGTTATTTAACTCGTCTTCCCTGATTCTTTCGCAAAAAACGCCCTTTGAATATATTGCTGCGACTGAGTTCTGCAAAATTCGCTATTATGCAGCGCCTGAAAAAAAGTACCGTGAGCCGTTAGTCTTTGTTGCCCCTCTTGCGATTAATATGGATATTTATGATCTGTATCCTTACCGTTCACTAGTCAAGCATTTTCAGCATAGCGGTTTTGATGTCTATTTAGTGGAATGGAAACGTTTCCGTTATAAACACCGTCACTTGAATTTCCTGTCTTTTATCGACGGCGCGATTCCTCAGGCTATTGAACGAATCTGCTCGCATTCAGGCAGTCAGTTTATTTCCTTGCATGGCTGGAGTATGGCTGGAATTTTTGTCACGCTTTATACTGCGCTACATTCCCCTGAACATGTTAAAAACCTGATTGTACTGGGTAGCCCGATTGACAGTTATGCATCCGGTCGCGTTGGCAAGCTTTTTAGCACCACCAACAAGCTCATTTCCAAAAATAAAACCCTGCAACAGGCGATTCACCAAGGATTGATTCCTAAGGAATATATTCATTCGCCCGGCATCATCAATGCATTGGGATTTAAGCTCCTTGATCCGATTGGCTGGTTTAAAAGCCAGAAGCAGTTTTTGATGAACCTGGAAAATGTTGAAGATGTCTATGAACATGCCACCATGGGCAATTTTTTGAACAAGATGATTGATTATCCGGGTGGAATCAATCAGGACATGGTGCTGCACTTATGGCTGCAAAATCCTTTAAAAAATGGCTCAATGACTTTAAACGGCCGAACGATTGACCTAAAAAATATTAACTGTTCCTTACTGGTCGGGGCTGGGAAAACCGATCAGATTGTTACAGAACAGTCAGCTAAACCTTTGATGGAATTGACAAGTAGTACCGATAAGACGTTTACTCTTATCCCGGGTGGTCATCTTGGACTGATGTCCAATCAGAAAACAGCCAATACATTCTGGCCGAAACTGACCACCTGGCTGGCACAACGCTCAACCCGGATAGATGCTTAATTCCGGAAGAGCCGGCAATTTTCAGGTATTTATTATTTTATTCAGAGGGTATGACATGATTCAGTCAGTGGCATTTATTGGTTTAGGCGCAATGGGTTATCGCATGGCAGCGCATTTACCCAAGCATTTTGAGACAGTTTATGTCTGGAACCGTACTTTTGCCAAGGCTGAAGAACATGCTGCTGAATATGGCACCCAAGCTGTCGCTTTAGAACAGGCAGTTCAGGCAGATATTATTTTTTCCTGCCTGCCGACCAGTGCCGATGTTGAAGCATTAGTCCAAGGCCTCAGCCTTAAAGCTGGCAGTATCTGGGTAGACTGTACCAGCGGTGTTCCTGACGCTGCCCGACGCTTAGAAGAAGCACTGGCTGAACAGGGTGTGATTTTCCTGGATGCGCCTGTGAGTGGCCAGACCATTGGTGCGGAAAATGGCACATTGACTGTGATGGTCGGCGGTAATGCGGAAGGCTTTGAAAAAGCCCTGCCAGCGATGCAGGCGTTTGGCAAATTGATCAAGCATGTGGGGACATCAGGTGCCGGCTTTGCGGTAAAAGCGGTAAATAATATGTTACTGGCTGTAAACCTGTGTGCAGCAGCAGAAGGCTTTACCACACTGAAAGCGCACGGCGTTGACCTGAATGAAGCGCTGGATTGTATCAATGCATCAAGCGGTAAAAGCAATGTGACTGAAACCGTTTTACCACAGCGTGTTTTGAACCGTAGCTTCCCTGTTACCTTTGCCCTGCCTCTTTTAGCCAAAGATACAGGCATTGCACTTGATCTTGCGCGCGATGCCAAACTGGCAGTACCACTTCTCGCTTTAGGTCAAAGTCTGGTGCAAGCTGCTAGCAATCTGTCGGATAAAAATAGTGACTTTTCCAGTGCTGTAAAAATGTATGAATCATGGAGTAATATTACCATTGAGTAATATCTCGCCATTGAATAATAATAAACAAACCTAATATTGTGACTATAGACTAGCCACATGCAGTGATACTGAGGAAACTCTTATGAATAAGTTATTTGTTGCAGCACTCGTCGGTTCTGCAACTTTGTTTGGGGCTTCAACATCGGTTCTTGCATCTGAACAGGAATGCAAAAAATTGAAAAATGACCATGATGTCATTTATGCATCAAAAGGTTTCTGTTTCAAGGATCCTGAAGCAAAAGCAAAGTTTAATGACAATTGCTACACAACCAAGCCAAAATTTTCAGAAAAAGAGCAGCAACGTCTTGACGCGATCAAAGAACGTCAGAAAGAATTGAACTGTAAATAATACAATTCAATTCTGCTCAAGGAATGCACTTATGACTTACGATGACCAAAATATTTTTGCACGAATTCTGCGTGGTGAACTTCCAGCAATTAAAGTGTATGAAGATGACCGAGTTCTTGCATTTATGGACATCATGCCACAGGCCGATGGTCATACTCTGGTCATTCCTAAAACTCCAGCAATTACCTTGCTTGACCTGGATCCTGAAGTTGCAGCCTATACCATTCAGGTGGTGCAAAAAATTGCCAAAGCGATTGAAAAAGGTTTAGGTGTAGATGGCATTGTACTCATGCAGCTCTCTGGCGCTGCGGCGGGTCAGACTGTTCCGCATGTTCATTTCCATCTGGTACCTACCTCTTTGCACAATCTCGGCAAACATGCTGCACAAATGGGTGATCAGGAAAAAATCAAACAACTGGCAGAGAAAATTAAAGCTGCTCTTTAATTCATTCTTCGTCCTTAAAAATGGAGCTTCGGCTCCATTTTTTATGCCTTATTTTTCATTTTTTATCACCATTCATAAATACAGTATTCCTCTTAAATGACTTTATTAAAACCGCATTACTCATCTACTGGATCAGCGTTAACTAAAGCAAAAAAATCCTGCACAGAATCTTAAAAATTAAAATTGCTCCCTTTTTAGATTTCATAGATCTGCAATATTTCCTTAACCATACTGACTTATTCATCCTCAATACTGAGCACCAATACAGGATGGTAGCCAAGACCGAGCTACTGCATACACCTCAAAAGACCTAAAAAAGTCTGATTGGAGCTTTATATGAAAAAATCACTTTGCATTTTCGCAATTGGGGCAAGCGTTTTTACACCGCTCATGGCAGTCGCTGCTGATGTTAAAGTCTATGGCCGTGCACATGTGTCTTTAGATTATCTGGATGATGGCCAGGATTATAATGAAATTGGAATTTCCTCCAATGCATCACGCCTTGGATTTAAAGCTGAACAAACACTTGAAAATGGCATGACCGTATTTGGCCAGATTGAGCAGGAAATTAACTTTGCCAGTGGCTCTGCAAATGATGATGTCGAGTTTGCTACTCGTGATACCTTTGTCGGTTTAAAAGGTGAGTTCGGTCAGGCACGGATCGGCCGTTTCGACAGCCCATTTAAAGTGGCGCGCAGTCCAGTTAACTTCTTTGGAGATATGGTCGGCGATGTACGTAATGTGACCCGAGTAGGGAATCTGCGTTTTGATGAACGTAATGCCAATAGCATTGAATATAAATCACCAAAATTCGGCAATGGATTTAATGTTCTGGGTGCACTTTCCCTACATGAAGCCAACAGCCCGGATGCATCTAAGGATGGTGAAAAAGATAAAGATAAGGCTTATGACCTTGCCCTTACCTACCAAAAAGATAAAGTTGATTTTGCAGCGGCATATGAACATTATGAAGAAGAAGCCAGTCGTGGTGAACGTGATGGTTTCCGGATTGCAGGTGCCTACAAAATCACGCCAGACTTGAAACTCGGTGGTCTGTATCAGTTCCTTCAGCATGACAATACCGAAGTCAATCCTGATGCTCAGGTCTTTGGCATCGCGGGTGAATATAAATTAGCAGCCAAAACCTCATTGCGTGGACAGGTCTTTCACCGTGATGTAGATGCCGATGATGCCAATGCTACTTTACTGGCGATTGGAATTGAACATCGTCTTGACCCAGCAGTCCGCATCTACAGCAATCTGGCCAGTGTATTAAATGATGAAAACTCAAATCTGACACCTTGGGCACAAGGCCGTAGCAATGCAGTGGCTGGCGCACGTGGTGAAGACAGCTTCGGACTATCGGTCGGTATGCGTTACGACTTCTGAAGCCCTCCCCAATTCCATATTAGAAAAGAGCCTGCCTGATGCGGGTTCTTTTTTATTTTTTAATGGCTTTGTTGCATAAATATGTAAGCATCTGATTTAAATAAATTTAATTTTGGATCAAAAAATAATCAAAACTTTTAAAATCATATAGTTATGAAATCTTTGTGCAACAAAGCCTTTTTTAATTAATCCCGACTATTTTAATTAGAATAAAAACTGAATAAAAACCCCAGCAAAATAATCAGGATTAATATACTTGAAAAATAAATTCCAACCATTTTAATCAGATTAAAATAATCTATTGTTACAAAAAACAATCACAAATATTTAGAATAATTATCAAACTTTTAATTAAATATTATTAATATTTTCAATAACTTATAAATATATATTTATTTAAACTATTTGGTCTATTTATTTTTTAGTTACAATCGATTAATAATATATAACAAACCACATAATAGGCTTGTTCACATGAGCTTAGTTTCTAAAAATTTAAACCAAAAAACAGTAAGAGAGATTACTGCGATTTTAATTATCAAGATCATTCTACTTCTGGTAATTAAAAATATTTGGTTTGATGCGCCTACTATTCCAAAAGATTTTGACACTCAAGTCGCCGAGCGTATCGCCGGCAATCCTTCCCAAATCAAGGAGACACGTTGATGATTTCTGAAAGCGTGGTCGATCTTTCGCGGTTCCAGTTCGCTATGACCGCGATGTATCACTTTATTTTTGTTCCACTGACCTTAGGCCTGGCATTTCTGCTTGCCATTATGGAAACCACCTATGTGATTTCCGGCAAAGAAATTTACAAGGACATGACTAAGTTTTGGGGAAAACTGTTCGGGATTAACTTTGCCTTAGGGGTAACCACAGGCTTGACCATGGAGTTCCAGTTCGGAACCAACTGGGCATATTATTCGCATTATGTGGGTGATATTTTCGGTGCACCATTGGCTATTGAAGGTTTGATGGCCTTCTTCCTTGAATCTACTTTCATTGGTTTATTCTTCTTCGGTTGGGACCGTTTATCCAAAGTACAGCATCTGGGCGTAACCTGGTTAGTTGCACTGGGATCTAACATGTCTGCACTGTGGATTCTGGTTGCCAATGGCTGGATGCAAAACCCGGTTGGTTCAGCATTTAACTATGAAACCATGCGTATGGAAATGGTGGACTTTGCAGCACTGATCTTTAACCCGGTTGCACAGGTTAAATTCGTACATACTGTTTCTGCAGGTTATGTGACTGGTGCCATCTTCGTACTGGCGATTTCAAGTTACTATATGCTGAAAAAACGTGACTTGCCATTTGCACGCCGTTCATTTGCGATTGCTGCCATTTTCGGCTTAGCGTCAACTCTTTCTGTGATCCTGCTGGGCGATGAGTCTGGTTATGAAATTGGTGATGTACAGAAAACCAAACTGGCTGCGATTGAAGCAGAATGGGAAACTGAACCAGCACCTGCAGCATTTACTTTATTTGGCTTCCCAAATAAAGAAACCATGTCTACCGATTATGCTGTGAAAATTCCTTATGTTATGGGGATTATCGCTACACGTTCTGTAGATACGCCTGTTACCGGTATTAAAGACCTGCTGGTTGAACATGAAGGTCGTATCCGAAACGGTATGGTGGCTTATGAACAACTGGAAAAACTACGTGCTGGTGATCAGTCTCCTGAGCTGAAAGCTGCATTTGCAGAAACTCAAAAAGATTTGGGCTACGGTCTGCTTCTGAAAAAATATACTGCAAATGTTGTAGATGCTTCTGACGAGCAAATTAAGGCAGCAGCAAAAGATACTATTCCACATGTACCAAGCCTGTTCTGGGCATTTCGTGCCATGGTCGCTTCTGGCTTCCTGATGCTGGTTCTATTTGTTCTTGCAACTTTTGCGGTGGCTAAACGCAATGCAGAAAACAAACCTTGGTTATTAAAATTTGCATTATTTGCACTACCACTTCCATGGATTGCGGCACAAACTGGCTGGTTTGTTGCTGAAGTAGGTCGTCAACCTTGGACTATTGGTGAGGTTCTGCCTACACATTTATCGACTTCAAGCTTAAGCACAGGCGATGTATGGGGTTCAATCATTGCATTAGCAGCGTTCTACACTGTACTGCTGATCATTGAAATGTACTTAATGATTAAATTCTCACGCCTTGGCCCAAGTTCTCTACATACTGGTAAATACCACTTCGAGAAACTTGAAGCTGCAAAAAAGGCAAATGAGGAGGCTCAAGCATGATCGAATATGAATTACTCAAAATAATCTGGTGGGTACTGGTTGGCGTCTTGCTGATTGGTTTCGCCCTGACTGATGGCTTTGATATGGGCTCCATGGCGATCATGCCATTCGTGGGTCAGAATGATGAAGAACGTCGTGCGGCAATCAATACGATTGCCCCGCATTGGGATGGTAACCAGGTCTGGTTTATTACTGCGGGTGGTGCCCTGTTTGCTGCCTGGCCAATGGTTTATGCAACTGCCTTTTCTGGTATGTACTGGGCACTTCTGCTTGTTCTGTTTGCCTTATTCCTGCGTCCAGTAGGATTCGACTATCGCTCCAAACTGGAAAATACCAAATGGCGTAATGCCTGGGATTGGGGCCTAGCAGTTGGTGGTGCTGTGCCCGCACTGGTTTTCGGTGTCGCATTCGGCAATATGTTCCTGGGTGTTCCATTCACCCTAGATGAAACTGTACGTTCAACTTATAGCGGCAGCTTCTTTGCCCTGCTCAATCCATTTGCACTGGTATGTGGTGTTGTCAGCTTATCTATGCTGTGTGCACACGGTGGTGCATGGTTGATGCTACGTACAGATGGCGATTTACGTGAACGTTCTGCCAAAGCAACCAAAATCATGGGGATTGTTTATCTGGTAGCTTTCCTGGCAGTCGGTGCATGGTTATATTTCGGTGGTATCCAGGGTTATACCCTAGTGACTCCTTACGAAACTAACGGTATCGCTAATCCACTAGCAAAAGAAGTACTGACCAATGCCAACCCAGGCTGGATGAACAACTACAGCACTTATCCAATCACGATACTGGCACCAGTTGCAGGTATTTTAGGTGGCATTATTGTGGTATTGGCTGCATCTAAAGCCAAAGCAGGTTTGAGCTTCCTGGGTTCATCTTTAGCAGTGATCGGTGCAATTTTGACTGCCGGTTTTGCCCTGTTCCCATTCCTGATGCCTTCAAGCATTAATCCGGTTGCAAGCTTAACCATGTGGGATGCGGTCTCCAGCCAAAATACCTTAACTGTGATGACTGTGGCTGCATGCATCTTCGTTCCACTGATTCTGTGCTACACCACTTGGTGTTACTACAAGATGTGGGGCGTGATTACCAAAAAACATATTCAAGAGAATTCACACAGCCTGTACTAAGGCTGTGTCTTAGGAGATAAAATTATGTGGTATTTCGCATGGATTCTCGGCATTTTGATGGCCTGTTTCGCTGGTGTACTCAGTGCACTGTATATTGAAAATCATCAAGACCTGGATGAGAAATAAGAGATGACAGACGCTGCAGTTGAACAAGTAAAGATAGAAAAAAAATCTAACCCTTTTGCAATGGTGATTTCTTGCCTATTGGCTTTTCCACTCGCAGCGGTGTTGCTGGTTCATCCTGCTGCAATGCTGGATGCCAACGGGGAATATAGCCACCGCGCCATGATGTTTATCATGATCGGCATTTCAGGCGGTTTTATTCACGGGGTTGGCTTTATCCCTCAGCACTGGTTCTGGAAATGGCTATTTAGTCCGTTTCTGGCTTGGCCGTTAATGCTATGGGGTTATTACACCTGGTTTCTTAATTAGGTATTAAACAGCCAAAAACAAAGCCCTCATTTGAGTAATGCCAGTCAGTTAAGCAAATATTAGTAAAATGTAGTAAAAATGAGTGTATGTAAATACGCTCATTTTTTTATGACTTTATCTGAAAATTTAGATTGCACCCTTCAACATTCTTTACCTTCAC
>NZ_VPDM01000037.1:0-25930 GCF_013417645.1 Acinetobacter sp. YH12236 | reverse complement strand
TCATGAAATACGGTATTCTGATGTGACAAAACCTGAATCCTGGTCGTTAAAGTGTTTGTTTGCACTCATATTTTAACTGTTAGGACTCAGGTTTTTTTATTTAAAGCAAACTATGGGACAGCAGTGGTGCCATAGCACCCTTTTTCTTATTCTCAAGGATATAAATCATAGAGGTTGAATGGCCTCTACTCTGTTAATTGGTATCACTTCCTCGTTCCATATTTGCACCATCGCGGTTTTCATCACGAGAATTCGAATCGCAGGCAGTTAAACCCAGCACAGCAAATACTGAAAATGCCATTAACCATATTTTCATGTTATACCCCTCTGAATGAGATTTGGTTAAAAGATCATCGCTTAAAACAGAGGTTACACAGTAGACAGATCCTGTTCATTTTTTGTCAGGCAATGTGTAGGTACAATAAAAAACGCATCCGAAGATGCGTTTTTTACAACTTGAAAAGCTTACCAGCCCAAAGCTTCTTGCTGTTTCTTGATCAGTTCCTGAATCCCTTTTTCAGCCATGGCCAGCATGTCATTGCATTGCTCACGGGTAAATGGCTTATCTTCAGCAGTACCTTGGATTTCAATAAATTCACCTGCCTGAGTCATCACGACATTCAAGTCAGTCTGACAGTTTGAATCTTCTTCATAGCAAAGATCCAGCAAGACTTCATCTTTAAAAATACCTACAGAAATGGCTGCTACCAGACCTTTAAGTGGGTCCTGTTTAATTTTCTTTTTCTCAAGCAATACGTTCATGGCATCAATCAATGCTACGGCTGCACCCGTAATTGATGCAGTACGGGTACCACCATCTGCCTGGATCACGTCACAGTCAATGGTAATGGTATTTTCACCAAGTTTTTTCAGGTCGACCATTGAACGTAGGCTACGACCGATCAGACGCTGGATTTCCTGAGTACGGCCACTTTGTTTGCCGCGAGCAGCTTCACGATCACTACGGGTATGTGTTGAACGTGGCAGCATGCCGTATTCTGCTGTTACCCAGCCTTGACCCTGACCTTTCAGGAAACGTGGTACAGAGCTGTCCACACTGGCAGTACACAGCACTTTGGTATGACCAAATTCAACCAATACGGAACCTTCCGCATAACGTGTATAGTTACGGGTAATTTTCACTTCACGTAATTGATCTAATGCTCGTTGGTCGATACGCATAATAGGTCCTGCTGTTGACTAAAAATAATTGCGGCTCAGTATAACAGAAGCCTCCGCCAAGATTGGAACAGAGGACAGATCATTTACAAAATCACTGGACACGCTTTGCTTGTATAGATTTTTCAGTCCATCTGCGCTACTGCGATGGACAGATGTTTTTTGCTAAACTGCAAATCTGCCGAAGGAAAATCCCTATGTCTTTACGTGAAGAACGCAAGCACCAAAGCCGCCAGGCCCTCCTCGATGCTACCTTGGCATTGAGCAGCCGTGGCTATGCATTTAGCAGCATCAGCCTGCGCGAAATCACTCATGAAGTCGGACTAGTACCTGCCGCATTTTATCGACACTTTCAGAATATGGATCAGTTGGGGCTGGAACTTCTGGATCAGGTGTCAATTCATCTCAAAGGTGTGCTGAGTCAGTTGGGACCTGCAGATTTTTCTCTGGATGAGCTTTCAGCCAAAATCGAACTGTTTTTTCAAGCAGTCGATGCCCATCCCGAAGCCTGGACATTTGTCAGTGCCGAACGTTGGGGCGGTTCCAACATTCTCAGACAAGGGATTGAGCGGGAAATTCATTATCTGACCCAAGATTTAAGGCATACCCTGGAACAGATTCCAGCCGTCCAGCAATCTCCTTCTCCAGCCGAATTAACCGCACTGGCACAGATCTTAGTTCCTCTCGCATTAAACTGGGCTATGGGCTGGATTCAGCTTCAGGCACAGCCTGATCCTGCACTGCGGCAAACTCGGATAAATGACTTCAAAGCGCAAAGCCTAAAGCAGTTAGAACTGTTATTTCGTGGAATTTTATCTCAAGCCTGAGATCTCATCTGAGTGAAATCTATTTCGCAGTTCAATTTTATCCTGACATAAAAAACCCGCATATAACAGCGGGTTTTTAGATTCATGCAGATCTGGTGTTATTTAGCTTTACGCTCTTTTTCAACCAGATAATTTACCACTTGAACCACTTTGGCATCATCGCCCTGAACCACATACTTACCATTTACGGTTACCGCTGGTACGCCGCTTAACTGATAAGTCGCAGCCAGATTTTTGGCCTGTGCGATTTTTGAAGAAATCGGGAATGATTTATAAGTGGTATTAAATTTCGCTTCAGAAATACCATAACGGGTATAGAACTTAGCCAATTGAGCCTGTTCCAGAATTGGCTGTTTCTTCGCATGAATATCATGGAATAGCTGCAAATGTGCTTTTTGACGAACACCTAGAGCTTCAGACACATAATACGCACGAGCTGCCTGTTCCCATAGTGGATTCATCGCGGCTGGGGTACGCACGAAACGTACATCTTTAGGCAATTTTTTTAACCAGCTTTGCATGTGTGGTTCAAGAGAATAGCAGTGACCACAGCCATACCAGAAGAATTCACGGACTTCAATTTTCCCCGGCTTTTCAACTTTTACTGGATTCGCCAGGACTTGATAGTCTTGACCTGCTACAAAGTTGGCGGCCATTGCACTGCCAGAAAATGCCAAAACAGATGCGGCTACAGTGCCTAAAATAAATTTTTTCATTGGGATTATCGTCCTCTAAATCATTATGTCTAATTTATGGCTTCACTATAAAGTAATTATGCCGGTTTCGTTTTTATTCTGTGAACTTTTTTACAGCTTTTATCGCTTTTTTTTCCAGAATCGCTACACTAAACAAGTGTACTGATTTACAAGAAGTTAAATCTGTGTATACCGCCTCTGGGCGAACTTAAATTTTAAATAATCACGACTGATTGAGGTAACACCGATGTCGCAATTGAATGTTGATCCACAAGAAATTGCCAAGTTTGAAGCATTTGCAGCTATATGGTGGGATCAGCATTCCGAGTTCCGCCCATTGCATATGATCAATCCGCTACGTCTCAACTGGATTGATGAACATGCTGGTGGCTTGAGCGGCAAGAAAGTGCTGGATGTGGGCTGTGGCGGGGGCATCCTGTCAGAAAGCATGGCGCGCCGTGGCGCTCAGGTGCTGGGCATTGATATGGGCGAAGCGCCACTGAATGTGGCACGCATCCATGCTGAGCAGGAAGATGTTAGCAATATTGAATACCGTCAGATTCCGGTAGAACAGCTGGCAGAAGAGCAAGCCGGTCAATACGATGTGGTTACCTGTATGGAAATGCTGGAACATGTACCTGATCCAGCCTCTATTATTCAAGCCTGTTATAAACTGGCCAAACCAGGTGGTCATGTCTTCTTCTCGACCATTAACCGTAATCCAAAATCTTATCTGTTCGCGATCATTGGTGCAGAATATATCCTGCGTATGCTGGCCAAAGGTACACATGATTACAGCAAATTCATCAAGCCTTCTGAGTTGGCGCACGACATCCGTAATGCCGGTTTAAAACTGAAAGATATGACTGGCCTGCATTATAACCCGCTGACCAAGCGTTACTGGCTGGCACCGAATGTTGACGTGAACTATATGGTGTATACCGTTAAAGAAAGTGCGCAAGAGGCTGCCCAATGAAGGCGGTTCTATTCGACCTGGATGGTACTTTAATTGATACCGCAGCTGACTTTATCCGGATTATCCAGCATATGTGCCGTGAAGCCGGCCGTGACGTGGTGGAAGCTGATCTGATCCGTACCCAGGTTTCAGAAGGTGCACGTGCTATGGTCAAATTGGTCTATCCGGAACTGCAACTGGAAGACCCGGTTTTCTTGGATCATCGCCAGCGTTTTCTGGATATGTATGGTGCAGATATTGCTGTGGATACAGACCTGTTCAGCGGAATGTATCCTCTACTTAAAGAATTAGAGGAAAATGATATCCCTTGGGGAATTGTGACCAATAAACCGCGCTGGTTGAGCGAAACTTTACTCAAAGCTTTAAACCTGACCGAGCGCTGTGCCGTACTGGTCTGTCCGGAAGATGTGACCCGAACCAAGCCAGATCCGGAGCCGATGTATCTGGCTGCCGAGCAGCTACAGCTGGCTGCAGAAGATTGTATTTATGTCGGTGACCATCCACGAGATATTGATGCAGGCCGCAATGCCAAGATGTATACCATACTGGCAGCATACGGTTATTTACCACTGCAATACAAAGATGACTTAACAGCCTGGCAAGCCGACTATATAGTGAATACAGTGAACGAGTTACATCAGCACATTCAGAAACTGGTCTTGAGCGAGCCAAGTGTCCTGTCTTGATTCCTGAAACTACTGAAGACACTTAACAATAATAATGAGGAGGTAGATAATGAAGTATTCAGAATATCAACCTCGCCCCGATCTGTTAAAAGATCGTATCATCCTGATCACGGGTGCGGGCGATGGCATTGGTCGTGCAGCAGCAATCAGCTATGCCCTGCATGGGGCAACTGTAGTTCTGCACGGGCGTACCTTAAACAAGCTTGAAGTCATTTATGACGAGATTGAAAGCTTAGGTGCGCCGCAACCTGCCATTCTCCCATTGCAGTTATCTAGCGCCTCTGAACGTGATTATGAATTATTGCTCGACACGCTCGATCGCCAGTTTGGCCGTCTGGACGGGATTTTGCATAATGCCGGTATTTTAGGCGAGCGAGTGCCACTGGCAGATTATCCGGTTAATGTCTGGGATGATGTCATGGCGGTTAACCTTCGTGCGCCTTTTGTGATTACCCAAGCCCTGTTACCCCTGCTGGAAAAATCCAAACATGCTTCTGTGGTCTTTGCCAGTTCCGGCGTAGGTCGTGAAGCCCGGGAATGCTGGGGCGCTTATTCAGTTTCAAAAATTGCCATTGAAGCAGTGAGCCAGTTATTTGCCAAAGAACGGGTCAATTCGAATATCCGTTTTAACTGTATCAATCCAGGCGCTACACGTACGGCAATGCGTGCCAAGGCTTATCCGAATGAAGATCCGAAAACCTTACCGACACCGGATTCCATCATGCCAGCCTATCTGTACCTGATGGGTGAAGATAGCTTGCATATGAATGGTCAAAGTATTGATGCTCAAGATTAAGCTTTAATTGACGCCTATTTAAAAGCCAATGTCCGCATTGGCTTTTTGTTTTTAAACTCTATAAAGATAAGGTCCATTTGACAGCTGGCTATTCTTCTGCCCAATTCATCCAGATTTCAGACTGAATCAGCCAGACCTTTCTTATTTCTACAATACTGTCTTTATTCAGTTCGCTGCAAATTCCCCTATACTAGCGCCAACAGATTTTTATTTGAGTGCAACATGACTGACTTAAACAACATCACCGTGACGACTTTGGAAGATGGCATGGTCTCTCTGCTGGTCGATCAGCAGCCGATCTCTGAAAAATACGGCATGAAGTTTGATGCCAGCATTGTCGATGACATTCAGACACTCGAAAATGGTCAAAAACTGAAACTGTTTGACCAGTTTGTCTTTTCCCATACCGATCTGAATTTTGAACATTCCTATCATTATGTGACGGGTATCGAAAAGCTGGGCGATCGTTATCAGGTAGCGAAACACTTTGTCTATCGCATCAAGATCGAAGGTCAGCCTGAAATTGAACATGTGATCAGCAATCAGGGCAAAGCAATGACAGCGGAAGATGTGCATGCCTTTATTCAGGCACATGTGCAGAAATCCCTAAGTGACTATACTGACCTGAACTATGCCTATTAAGATCGTTCATTAGATCCCGAAGAGCGCATTTACGGATAATGCGCTTTTTTTATCCTTAAATTCTTTAAAAAGCAGATATAAATCGTTTTAATGAATCAATAATATAAAATTATTCGGTTTTCCAAATTAATATAAAATTTTTATAATGCTTTTCAAGTTAAATCAAAGCGAAGGAAAATTAAATGACAGACCAAAAACGTAAAACTGAAACTATTCGTCGTATTGAAAACTTGCAGTTATCAACTGCCCTCATTTTGGCTTTAGAAGATGCAGTCGAGGCAGAGTCTGTGGCTGAAGCCATTCAGTCTTTACAGGGTTTAACGGAACAGTGGAATTGAAAAATTGCAATGACCGAATCAAGATCTGGCGCATAAAAAGAATATTTTTCCACTAATTTGAGACGGTTTTGATACACAATTCAGGACATTGCGCTTGCATCTTTATCCCGGTTTTGCTGAAATGCCAATGGGGCTGGGCATAACTGGTCAACTGACTGAAGTGCATCCTAAGCTTATGTAAAATCATGGCATAATCATAATTTCTCTGTAATTGATATAAAACTTCAGCCAGTTCTTCACAGTTTCTCTGCAATTTTTCCGTACATTAGTTACTGTAGAAAATGAACAATTGAATGAGGGTTCAACATGAAAAAGGTTCTGGTAGCATTGGCGATGTCCTGCAGTGCATTCATGCTGGCAAATGTTGCAAACGCTGCCCCTCATTTCAATGATGAACAGCGTATGGAACGAGGTCCGGGTCATCATCAGGCCAAGAAAGCGCGTGAGTTCCATGACGATCACCAAGACCAGTATGATAAACGCCGTATGCGTGAAGAACGTGGTGTTAAACGTCTGCAACAGTTACGCTGGCAGCCTGGTTATGTCATGCCGCAGCATTATCGCAGTAATGGCTACAAGGTCGAATATAAGGACCATAAACTGCCTAAACCAGACCGTAAGCAGCAATGGTACAAAGTCAACAATGACTACATTCTGGTGAACTCTGAAAATAACAGTATTGTCCGGATTATCGGAGACTGATTTAGAACCTGATGCAAAGCCCAACCTCGTTTGGGCTTTTTGATTTTTCGGATGAGCCTTTTTAGGCTTTTTCTTATTTTAGAGCTTTCCTTTTAATCGTGGCTAATCTCCTAAATTCCTTCATGAATTTAACAATTCCACTAAACTGGCCTCACGCTTTCTATCTACTTATTCGCTAATTTAATCTCATCGAAAACATGTACAGATTTTTAGGTGAGAGCCATGAAAAAAGTTTTAACTACAATTGCCTTATCTCTTAGTGCGCTGGTTGCTACTTCTGCAATGGCAGCACCGCAGCATCATGATCCACGTTATGCACCGCATAAACCAGCACCGCACTGGAATCATAAAGATGCGAAAAAATGGGACGACCGTCGTTACAACAACCGTGGGGTTAACCCAAGCCGTGACTGGCGTGTAGGTCAAAAACTGCCAAACCAGTATGACAACCGTCGTTTTGAAGTCAGTGGCTATGAAGCACGCCGTCTGCCGAAAGCAGGTAAAAACCAGCAATGGTACAAAATCAATGGTGACTATGTACTAGTCAACGATCGTAATGACAAGATTGTTCGAATCATCAACTAATCATTCTCTTTTCTGCCCTTCTAGTAGACACCTGAAGCTCGCTTCAGGTGTTTTTTTATATCTGTACTTCCACTTCAGTATTTTTTCATTAGAATCAAAGCTAGATCTTTAAATATTGAAATAGGCACAGCTATGACTGCAGCAGAAACCTCACCGAGCAACACCTTGCAATATGTGCACTGGTTTCGCCATTCTGCGCCTTATATCAATGCTCATCGCAATAAAACCTTTGTGATCATGTTTGATGGTGAAGCGGTATTGCATGGCAACTTTCAGCACATCATTCATGATATTGCCCTGCTCAATTCTTTAGGAATCCGTCTGATTCTGGTACACGGCGCGCGTCCGCAGATTAACCAGAATCTGGCTGCGAGTGGCTTCGAGACCCCTTTCCACCAGCAGCGTCGGGTGACGACACGTGAATCCTTAAGCTGTGTACTGAATGCTGTAGGATCGATCCGTTTACAGATTGAGGCGCTATTATCGATGGGGCTGGCTAACTCACCCATGTATGGTGCGCGCATTGATGCCGTTTCTGGAAATTTTGTTACGGCCAAACCTTATGGCATCCGTGACGGGGTCGATTTTCAGTTAACTGGTGAAGTTCGGGCGATTGATACTGATGCGATTCAACGTCATCTGGACAATCATAATATTGTGATTCTCGGTCCGACCGGCTATTCAACCACAGGCGAAGTTTTTAACCTTCTAGCTGAGGAAGTTGCCACCAAAACTGCGACTCGCCTCAAAGCCGATAAACTGATTATCTTGGGTCGACAGCATGGTCTGCTCGACAGTAAGGGTCAGTTAAAACGGGAAGTAACCCCACAGCAACTGGATGACTATATTCTTTCTGATGAACAGGATATTGAAATTCGGCTCCAGCTCAAGGCCGCTCAGGAAGCTTCCCGAAATGGCGTCAATCGCGTTCACCTGATTTCGTATACCTATGACGGCGCCTTGCTGGAAGAACTGTTCACCCGGGATGGTTCCGGCACCATGATCACCGATGCGCATTATGAAGAAGTGCGTATGGCCGATATTCAGGATGTCGGTGGCCTGATCCGTTTGCTCCGCCCCTTGGAAGAAGAAGGTATTCTGGTTTACCGTTCGCGGGAGCGTCTGGAAAATGAAATTGACCAGTTCGCGGTAATTGAGCGTGACGGCATGATTCTGGCCTGTGCTGCCCTGTATCCGATTCCGACTACGGGCAATGAACTGCGTTCCGCAGAAATCGCCTGCGTTGCAGTAGATCCAAGTTACCGTCAATCCAACCGCGGTAGCCAGATCCTGCATTATCTGGAAGATAAGGCCAAAAGTCTGGGTATTCAGCAACTGTTTATTTTAACGACCCGTACTGCACACTGGTTTCTGGAACAGGGTTTTGAACCGGCATCAGTAGATGATTTGCCTGATGCCCGACAGGCTTTTTATAATTATCAGCGCAATTCAATTGTCTGTAAAAAGTCACTTTAAAGTGACTTTCTATTCGCTCTCATATCTCTATTTTAGATAACGATATTCATAAAACCTGTATTCAGCATAAAAATCCTATTGCTGATTTTCTAATAAGCATATCTGGCCACTTTATTTAGAATAAATAATTTTATATTTCATTGCCTTATATAAATAATTCTTTCTTCCTAAATTAATGTGTAAATCACTTTCCTGCATAAGTTTTGCACTTTTTTATTTATCTTTTTTCTTCATTAGAAATTCCTGAATAGTTATTTTTTTAGAAAAGTAAAAAGCTTTAGCGTATGCCTAAGCTCTTCATTTCACATTTCTAAATTTTCAGGAGTTCTGATTCATGCGCCAATCACACATTCAATTATTCACAAAAACTGCGGTCCTTAGTGCTGCGGTGGCTGGCGTGATGATGCTTTCTGGCTGTGGCAAAAAACAGGAAGCCGTGACCCTGAATATTGGTTTCCAGAAATATGGCGTACTGCCGATCTTAAAAGAACGTGGCACCTTAGAAACGTCATTAAAAGAACAAGGCGTGAATGTGAAATGGGTTGAATTCCCGGCTGGTCCTCAGTTGCTTGAAGGCTTGAATGTCGGCAGCGTATCTTTTGGTGAAGCCGGTGAAGCGCCACCGATCTTTGCTCAAGCAGCGAATTCAAATCTGGTCTATGTGGCCAATCAGCCTGAAGCACCGAAAGCTGAAGCGCTAATCGTACAAAAAGATTCGAATATCCAGTCAGTTCAGGATCTGAAAGGCAAACGTGTTGCCTTAAATAAAGGCTCAAATGTTCATTACTTACTACTTAAAGTCCTTGAAGCCAATAATCTGAAACTCAGTGATATCGAAGTGGTTTACCTGCCACCTTCTGATGCCCGTGCCGCTTTTGAACGCGGTGCTGTCGATGCCTGGGTGATCTGGGACCCGTTCTTCGCTGCAGCAGAACATCAGATTGGTGCGCGTGTCATCGCAACGGGTGAGAACATCGTCAGTAACCATCAGTTCTATCTGGCAGATCGCAAGTTCGCTGAAGCCAACCCACAGATTATTGAAGCTGTCGTGAATGAACTCAACCTGACCACTGAGTGGGTTTCTGCTCATCAGGATGAAGCCGCCAAACTTCTGGAAAAACCGACAGGCCTGGCCTTTGATGTATTGAAAACGTCTATTTCACGCATGGGTTTTGGAGTAAAACCACTCACTCCCGAAGTGGCACAAAAACAACAACAAGTGGCTGATGCTTTCTATGGTCAGCAACTGATTCCAGCCAAACTGAATATTCAATCTGCAATTATCGCGAAGTAAACCAAAGAACAATTTAGGGGATTTAATCATGACTCAACATCAGCTACACAACAAAGCAATCACATGGTTCAAGACCTCCAGTCATGGAATGAACGCTGCATTAGTTGCTTGCGCGATGTTGGGTTCAAGTGCCGCTTGGGCAGTAGATCCTTCTGTTAAACAGCTTCGTGTGGGCTATCAAAAAGCTTCTGTGAACCTGGTGATTGCACAGCAGCAAAAACTGTTTGAAAAAGAATTTCCAAATGCAAAAATCAGCTGGAATGAATTCCCAGGCGGACCACAAATTCTAGAAGCATTGGCGGTAGGTTCTATCGATGTGGGTGCAACTGGAGATACACCTCCTGTCTACGCTCAGGCAGGCAATAAGCCATTGCACTATTTTGCTTATGAAACTGCAAAACCTTTATCTTCTGCCATTCTGGTCCAGCATAATTCCAAAATTACCAAGCTGAGCCAGCTCAAAGGTAAACGTGTTGGCGTGCACCGCGGTTCAAGCTCACATTATTTACTGGTACAGGCAGTACGCAAAGCGGGTCTGCAATGGACCGATATCCAGCCGGTCTGGCTAAGCCCTGCTGATGCGCGTGCAGCTTTCCAGAAAGGGGCGATTGATGCCTGGGCGATTTGGGATCCGTACTATGCTGCGGCTCAAGTAGAAGATAAAGCCAGAGTTTTATCTTCAGGCAAGGGCTTAAGTCCAAATTATACCTTTTACCTGGCTTCAGAAAATTTAATCAAAAATCATCCGCAAGCCTTAAAAGGCATTATCAAGCAGGTCAATGTTGCAGATAAATGGGTACAAAGCCATAAGGCTGAAACTGCAAGCATCTTTGCACAAAGTACCGGTCTAAAACCGATTGTCAGCCAGACCTTTATCCAGCGTCGTCCGAATCCGTCTGGTGCGGCACCGCTCACCAAGAAAGTAATTGCCGATCAGCAGGAACTCGCAAACCGTTTCAGCGAACTCAAGATCATTCCGAAATCTATCAATATTCAGCAAGCCGTTTGGGCAGGCAAATAATCTAAGGATCAAAGACATGAAAATTTTCTGGTTTATCCCGACACATGGCGACAGCCGCTACTTAGGTACCAGCAAAGGTGCACGCCAGGTTGATCATGCCTACATGAAGCAGATTGCGGTTGCGGTCGATAATCTTGGTTATGAAGGTGTATTAATCCCGACTGGCCGTTCATGTGAAGATCCATGGTTAACTGCAGCCAGCCTGATTGATGCTACTAAAAAACTGAAATTCCTCGTCGCGCTGCGTCCAGGTGTTACTACGCCTGCCCTGACTGCACGTATGGCTGCAACCTTTGACCGTCTGTCTGGTGGCCGTGTATTGCTGAACCTGGTGACGGGTGGTGATGAGCAAGAGCTAAAAGGCGACGGCGTTTATGAAGATCATGCAACACGCTACAAGACTGCAGCTGAATACACCACCATCTGGCGTGAAATCCTGACCCGTTCACATACCGGCGAAAGCTTCACTTTCCATGGTGAACGTCTCAGTGTAGATGATGCCAAACTGCTTTATCCACCAATTCAAAAACCATATCCACCACTCTGGTTCGGTGGTTCTTCAGATGCAGCCGTTGAACTGGCCACTGATCAGGTTGACACTTACCTGACTTGGGGTGAGCCACCTGCAGCAGTGAAAGAAAAAATTGAAAATGTGCGTGCCAAAGCGGAAGCGAAAGGTCGCAAGCTGAGCTACGGTATCCGTCTGCATGTGATCGTGCGTGAAACCAATGAAGAAGCATGGAGAGCAGCAGACGAGCTCATCCAGTATGTGGATGATGCCACCATTGCTGCTGCACAAGCGAAATTCAAGCAAATGGACTCTGTCGGCCAACGTCGTATGGCTGAGCTGCACAATGGCGACCGTAGCAAACTCGAAGTGTCTCCAAACCTGTGGGCAGGTGTAGGTCTGGTACGTGGCGGTGCAGGTACAGCGCTTGTAGGAGATCCAGAAACTGTCGCAGCACGTATTCAGGAATATGCTGATCTAGGTATCGATACCTTCATTTTCTCAGGCTACCCACATCTGGAAGAATCGATCCGTTTTGCGGAACTGGTATTCCCATTACTTCCGCTTGAAACTCAGCAAAAACTGGCTCAGCCAAACCTGACTGGTCCATTCGGTGAGATTGTGGCAAATAACTACACTCCAGATGAGAACAAGAAGGCTGAGAGTATTCAGGAGCCAGCTTAATGTCGAAAGTCGTTTCAGTTGAAACCCTCGCAGAAAAGAAGGTTTCACGTGGAACACAGCTTGGGCAGCGTTTGCTGCCCTGGTTAGTTCCTGTCGGATTAATTCTACTCTGGCAAATCGCGTCGAGTACCAGTTTGCTGGAAAGCCGCATTTTGCCTGCACCAAGTGCCGTAGTCATCGCGTTCTGGAATTTGCTGCTCAGCGGTGAATTGTGGACACATGTCAAAGTGAGTGCTGGCCGTGCTTTAAGTGGTTTGTTGGTAGGCGGTGGTCTAGGGCTAATTTTGGGTCTACTGAATGGTTCATCCAAAACGGCTTCTACCCTGCTGGATACCACCTTGCAAATGATCCGTAATATCCCGGCTTTGGCCTTAATTCCACTGGTCATTCTCTGGTTCGGGATTGATGAATCAGCCAAGCTGTTTCTGGTCGCGATTGGTGTGTTTTTCCCGATCTATATCAATACCTATCATGGGATTCGTTCAGTCGATCCCCAGCTGATTGAAATGGGTAAAAGCTATGGCCTGACTCGCTGGCAGCTTTATAAAGAAATCATCCTGCCAGGGGCAATGCCTTCAATTCTGGTCGGCCTACGTTTTTCACTTGGTCTGGTCTGGGTACTGCTGATTGTGGCTGAAACGATTTCTGCCCAGTCCGGTATCGGTTATATGACCATGAACGCGCGTGAATTCCTGCAAACTGATGTCGTACTGGTGGGTATTTTACTGTATGCCCTGCTCGGTAAACTGGCAGATGTCCTAGCCGTGGCCTTAGAACGATTCCTGCTGCGCTGGCATGCTGGCTATCAAAAATAATTGAAAAAATATTGAGGAGCATGTGATGACTGATCTCAGCTTAGGGCGTCTTGCCAATGATCCGACTACAGTGCAGGAGCCTGCTGCAACCGACATCAACCCCAATGCCGTTGCGGGTGCCGAAATCATTATTGAACAGCTGCACAAGTTCTATGGTTCGGTGAAGGTACTGGAAGATCTGGACCTGCATATTCAGCCGGGTGAATTTCTGGCGATTGTTGGACGTAGTGGCTGTGGTAAAAGTACCCTGCTTCGTCTGATTGCAGATTTAGAAAAACAGAGCTATGGCGAAATTAAATTCAAGTCCGCACGTCATATCCGTGAAGGCATCACCGCTGATGATATCCGCGTGATGTTCCAGGATCCGCGTTTATTGCCATGGCGCAGCATCGAACAGAACGTGCAACTCGGCTTACCCAAAGACCAGCATGACAATGCATCACAAATGCTGGAGAAAGTCGGCTTAAAAGAAAAAGCTGGACTTTGGCCTTCACAACTGTCTGGTGGTCAGCGTCAGCGTACAGCTCTGGCACGTGCCTTGTCACATAAGCCGCGTATTTTATTACTAGATGAACCACTTGGTGCGCTGGATGCCCTGACCCGTCTGGATATGCAGAACCTAATTGAAAAATTATGGACTGAACAGGGCTTTACCGCGATTCTGGTCACCCATGACGTGAGTGAAGCCGTACAACTGGCAGACCGGATTATCCTGTTGGATAAAGGCCATATTGCCAAAGAGTTCAAAGTTGATCTTCCACGTTCACGACAAAAGAATGTGAAATTCGCCGAACTTGAACAGCAGGTTCTGAATGCCGTTCTGGCAACCTAAAATGTGAGGGAATCTGGAATAACTGTTTATTCTGGATTCCTTATTTCGAATCAAGAGAATATCTGTCTCACTGATTATTTATTCAGCAATTGGCAAAATTTCAACTTCATTCATTAATTTTATTTTAACTTTATGATGCTTCAAGGTAATAATTAGTACTTAAAAAATCATCAACCTTTTCAAAAGCTTGGTTTTTAATTCCTGCGCCTTAAACCAATACTAATTATATCTTTAATCTAAAGAATAAATCATCATTATTCATAAAATTAGCACCTGACTTGATGCACAAATCTGATGATTTGACGTACAATTAAAAATTCCCTTTTTAATTGTTTTTAATATTTGCTGATGGAACAAAAAAAGAGTACTCAAAAACGCAACCAGCTGCTGAATGCTGCACTCGATGTTTTTTCCCTATACGGTTTTAATGGGGCGAGTTTAGATGAGATCGCGCAAATTGCAGAAATGCATAAGTCGAATATTTTCTATTATTACGAAAATAAAGAGGCGCTCTATGTAGAGGTTTTAACGACCGTTCTACAAAAATGGCTGGCACCTTTACAAATGCTAGAAGCTGATCTTGAGCCTGAAGAAGCGATTACCAATTATTTGATGCAAAAAATTGAAGTATCGCGTACCCAGCCTAAAGCTTCACGCCTGTTCGCTCTGGAAGTGATTCAGGGTGCGCCGCACATTTTAGAAATCTTAAAAGGTCCATTGAAAAAACTGGTCAAGCGTAAAGCCAAAGTGATTTCAAACTGGCAGGAACAAGGCAAGATTTCTAAAGATATCGATCCTGAACTGCTGATTCTGAATATCTGGGCGGTAACCCAGAACTATGCAGATTTCGCGACTCAGATGGAAATGGTAACAGGCAAGACCTTACGTAACCGCAGCATGCAACAACGGATTATCCAGCATACTGTACATATGATGCTGTACGGCGTACTTCCGCGTACACAAGAAAAATAGGTCAACGCAAAAATTATTTGGCATACGACCATAAATTTTATGGTCGCCGACCCCTTCTCTCACCCTTTATTATTATTTTAACGTTCGATATAAATTCAATAATTTCTGCGCACCCAGCAGCAGATTCTCTTCCCAGTCCAAGTGAGCGCTATCATCTGCACCGTCAGTAATATATTTGACTGAAATCAGGCGCACATCCAATTTTCTGCATACCTTGGCCAGCGCATAGCCTTCCATATCCACCAGCTGACAAGCCACTTTTGGTAAGTCTATTTCAAAGCTGTCCCCTGTTCCACAAACCCCTTTCGGTAAATGGGCAAAGAACGGTTCCAGATCAATTGCACCCGGCAAATGATTATCCATCGGGGTAATGCCGACGTCAAACCCCAAGGGTGAAACATCCATATCACGTTGCACAAAACGCTTAACTTCGACCAGTTCATGCGCCTTGAAATGGGAACTGCCTGCGGTGCCCAGATTAATCAGGGTCTTACAGCGAGTTTTCTGAATCACTTCAAAAGCCTTAAAAGCAGCATTCACCTTGCCGATGCCACTATAGTGGACTTCTACACCTTCTGCTTCGAACAAACCTTTGGATTCACTGGCCAATGCCATAATGAGTGCCGAATCTGACATGCAAACTACTCGATACTGAGAAAACCGTGACATTAGAAAGCAAAATCCAGGCAATGAAAAGCGGGTTTTTAGATTTCTGTTTTGCAGATCTTTCACTTAAATAACCGCAGAAGATTCTTGGATGGCACACTTTCTTCTTGATGGGTTTCGTGATTTTTCAATAATTTTTTTGCATAAAAACACAACAACAAGACGAATCGTTGAGATTATGGCAATATATAGCCTTTCCTATTTTTCAATTCCCTGATTTCGCCTATGCAGCTGCTCCGTCTCAATGCTTTAGCGTCACATTCTGAATTGCCAAAAACCGCCGTTACGATTGGTAATTTTGACGGCGTGCATCTGGGTCATCAGGCCATGATCAAACAGTTAAAAGCTGTTGCAGAAGCTGAGCAACTAAAAACTGTTGTGATGATTTTCGAGCCACAACCGCTTGAATTTTTTAAAGGTTATGAAGCACCGCCGCGTATTTCCTCTTTGCGTGAAAAAGTGGAATATTTAAGCGAACTGGGTGTGGACTATATTGCGGTCGCCAAGTTTGATCATCATTTTCGTAGCCTGAGTGCCGAAGCCTTTGCCGACATTCTGAAAGATAAACTGAATGCAGCGCATCTGGTCTTGGGGGATGATTTTCACTTTGGTAAAAACCGTCAAGGTAATAGTGAATTCCTGCGAGACTACGGATTTAAGGTTACCAACCTGCATACCATTGCCTTGGATGGTGAACGGGTCAGTTCTACCCGCATCCGTCAGACTCTGCAAGCGGGTGACCTGGCTCTGGCAGCCAAATTACTGGGACGTCCTTATAGTATTACCGGCCGGGTGCAATACGGCGACCAGATTGGTCGTACCATTGATTTCCCGACCATTAATGTCCGGTTAAACCGGCATAGACCCTGTCTGCAGGGTATTTATGGGGTTGAAGTCGTCTGTGAAACCGGATCACTCAGCGCCAAGGTTCAGCAAGAAAATCCTGAACAGCCGGGTATTGCCGGCTATGATCAGGGCAGCCTGTTTGGTGCCGGTCATGTAGGTACCCGCCCTGCGATCAAACAGACTCATCCGGAATGGCGATTAGAAGTACATTTTCCTGATGTTTCTGCTAATCTGTATGGCCTGTTAATGCGGGTAACCTTCTTGAATTATCTGCATGGCGAAAAAGATTATCCTTCGCTTGAAGCGTTAAAGGCCGGAATTGATGATGATGTTGAGAAACTGCTTGAGTTTCGTCGAAAACACCCCACATTTCCCTTTTAATGTCCCGTATTTTTATTGTAAAACGTGTCAGTCTAATGACTGATTAAATTGGAAGACAACTTGCATGAGCGATAAGCAAACTCCTGAAAATGCAGTGGATTATAAAGCCACGCTGAACCTCCCAGGTACTGACTTTGCAATGAAAGCAAATCTGGCAGTACGTGAAGCGAAATGGTTAGAAGAGTGGTATGCCGATGACATTTATCAGCAGATTCGTGCATCGCGAATTGGCAAGAAAAAATACGTGCTTCATGATGGCCCTCCATATGCCAATGGCCAGATTCACTTAGGTCATGCAGTCAACAAGGTACTTAAAGACATCATCATTAAAAGCCGCATCATGGACGGCTTTGATGCGCCTTATGTGCCAGGCTGGGATTGTCACGGTCTTCCAATTGAACTGAAAGTTGAAGAAAAAGTCGGTAAGGTCGGCGTTAAAGTGGATGCGCCTACTTTCCGTAAAGCTTGCCGCGAATATGCATTGAGTCAGGTGGAGCTACAGAAAAAAGACTTCATCCGTATGGGCGTGTTTGGTGACTGGAGCAATCCTTACCTCACCATGAACTTCAAGCAGGAAGCCAACATCGTGCGTTCACTCGGTGAAATCGCGAAAAATGGCCATATCCAGCCAGGTCTTAAACCGGTGAACTGGTGTCTGGACTGTGGTTCAGCACTGGCTGAAGCTGAAGTTGAATATGAAGATAAAAAGTCAGACGCGATTGACGTGGGTTTCACCGTGGTGGATCTGGCGGATCTGTCTGCACGTTTAGGTGTTGAAGTTAAAGACTCAACCGATATCGTGATCTGGACGACTACGCCTTGGACCCTGCCTGCGAATCAGGCGGTTGCTCTGCACGCTGAAATTGAATACCAATTGGTTGTTGCACGTGGTGAAGATAAAGCGGCGCAAAACTTTATCCTGGCTAAAGATCTGGTTGAATCTGCGACTGAACGTTATGGCTTTAACGCGGTTGAAGTGATTGCCGATTTTGCCGGTGCGAAACTTGAGAATCTGGTACTACAACATCCTTTAATCGCTGAGCGTCAAGTGCCAGTTATTCTGGGTGAACACGTTATTGCAACCAGCGGTACTGGTGCTGTACATACTGCACCTGGCCACGGTGTGGACGATTATAAAGTTGGTCTGCTGTATAACCTGAAAGTAGATAATCCAGTGGGCGGTAATGGTGTGTATTTACCGACTTCACCACTATTTGCAGGCGAACATATCTACAAGGCCAATCCACAAATTATTGCGGCGCTTGGCGAAGCTAACAAGCTATGGGCACATAAGCCGATCAAGCATAGCTACCCGCACTGCTGGCGTCATAAAACTCCGATTATCTTCCGTGCGACCCCACAATGGTTCATCAGCATGGATGAAAAAGGTCTGCGTCAGGGCGCATTGAATGCCATTGAAAATGACATCAGCTTCGTTCCGGATTGGGGTAAAAACCGTATCCAGGCAATGATCGAAGGCCGTCCGGACTGGTGTATCTCACGTCAACGTACTTGGGGCGTGCCAATCCCATTCTTCGTGCACAAAGACACCAATGAACTGCATCCTCGTACACCTGAACTGATCGAAGAAGTGGCTAAACTAATCGAACAGGAAGGTATTGATGCCTGGTATAATCGTGAAGCCAAAGACTTTATTGGTAATGATGCTGAGCAGTACAACGCAGTTCGCGATACCTTAGACGTATGGTTTGACTCTGGTACAACTCACTATGCAGTGCTGCGTGACCGTGAAGAGTTAACTGATCCAGCTGATTTATATCTTGAAGGTTCTGACCAACACCGTGGCTGGTTCCAGTCTTCATTATTGACCTCTATGGCAATCAATCAACGTGCGCCATATAAAGGTCTGCTGACTCACGGTTTCGTGGTTGATGAGAAAGGTCGCAAGATGTCGAAATCGCTGGGTAATATTATTACTCCGCAAGACATTATCAAGAACATGGGTGCAGACGGCCTGCGTTTCTGGATCGCTTCAGCAGATTACCGTTATGAAATGACCGCAGGTAAAGAAATTTTTAACCGTGCATCAGATGGTTACCGTCGTATCCGTAATACCCTGCGTTTCTTGCTGGCGAATTTGAATGGCTTCAATCCGGAAACTGATGCACTACCTGTAGATCAACTGATTGCACTGGATCAATACATCCTGCAACGCGCCAATGATGTACAGGAAACCATCAAGAAAGCATATGAAGATATGAACTTCCATATCGTGACCAATGCCTTGACCAATTTCTGTATTAACGACCTCGGTGGTTTCTACTTAGACATCATCAAAGACCGTCAGTACACCACTAAAGCAGATTCACAGGCACGTCATTCTGCGCAAACTGCGCTGTATCATCTGGTACAAGCCTTTGTTCGCTGGATGGCACCAATCCTGAGCTTCACCGCTCAAGAAGCATGGCCACTAATTCCAGGTCAAAGCGAGAAATATGTGTTCACTGCTGAATGGTACGATATTCCAGTTTCAGCACAGGCAAACCTGTTGTCTGAAGCAGACTGGCAAACCCTGATTACAGTGAAATCTGCGGTGAACAAGCACATTGAAAATGCGCGTAACGAGAAACTGGTGGGTTCAAACCTGTCTGCCAAAGTTGAGCTGTGGGCCAATGATGAACTGAAAGCTGTTCTAGACCGTCTGGGTGATGAGCTGCGTTTCGTTTTGATCACTTCTCAGGTAATCGTGAATCCGTTTGATGCTGCTCAAGGCAATGACGCTGAACTTGAAGGTCTACGCGTGAAAGTATCTGCGGCAGATGGCGAGAAATGTGTACGCTGCTGGCACGTGCTTCCTGATGTGAATACACATGCCTCACATCCAGGACTATGCGGTCGTTGTATTATTAACCTCCCGAGCGGCCAAGGTGAAGAGAGAAAATATGCCTAACCCACAGCAGAAAAAGGGTCTGTTCCAGTTCTATCCTCACAATTTGTGGTGGATTGGACTGGCTATTCTGGCGATCATTCTAGATCAATGGACCAAATGGATTGCGGTAACACATCTGGAATATGCAGATCCGGTGCCCGTCCTGCCCTTTTTAAATTGGACACTGTTACATAACTATGGCGCTGCCTTTAGTTTCTTGTCCGATGCCGGTGGCTGGCAACGTTATTTCTTTACTTCTCTTGCAGGCTTAGTGTCTGTGGTTTTCGTGTTCTGGCTGATGCGTATGCCAAAGAGCATGAAAGTATTACCATTAGCGGTTGCCCTGATTCTGGGTGGTGCTATTGGTAACCTGATTGATCGCATTTCTTTGGGTTATGTGGTTGACTTTATTCATGTCTATTATCAGAACAGCCACTTCCCTGCTTTTAATATTGCGGATAGTGCCATTACTTTAGGTACGATTCTGCTGCTGATTGATACGTTTTTCCTGGAAAAACACCGAATTCAACGTGCACAGGCGCAACATGACTGATTTTATTAATCCTAACGAGGAAACTCGTGTTGAAGACGGCTCTAAAGTCGAGCTTCATTTTTCTGTCGCGATCGAAAGTGGCGTAGAAATTGACAATACCCGTAGCCGTGAAGAACCGGTAAGCCTGACCATTGGTGATGGCAACCTATTACCAGGTTTTGAAAAAGCCTTGATGGGCTTGCGTGCTGGTGACCGTCGTACCGTCAGCCTCCCGCCCGAAGAAGCTTTTGGTCCGTGGAATCCTGAAAATGTCCAAAAATTTGATACGGTGAAATTTGGCGAACGTCCGATCGAAGGTCACATGATCGAGTTTGAAGACAAGGCCAAATCGACTTTGTATGGCGTAGTAAGATCCGTAAATGATGATATTACCGAAGTGGACTTTAATCATCCGCTTGCAGGTAAAAATATCACCTTTGAAGTCGAAATCTTCAAAGTTACTCCAGCTGGCCAGCAAGGCGTGAAGCTGATGTAATATCGGCTAATCACATGATTTAAAAGAGCTCCTTCGGGAGCTTTTTTAGTTTCTGGATACAAATCCTCTCTAGTCTCTGTTCAGAAATCTGATTAATTTAATTTGATGAGCATGCGATAAGAAAGGGAAAGATATGAAAATTTATATTGTGGTTGGCAGTGTGCGTGAAGGACGTACAGCAATTAAGGTCGCACATTGGGTACTACAGGAAATTAAAAAATATGGTTTTAGCACGCTTGAAACCGAACTTGTCGACTTAAAAGAATGGGATCTTCCGCTTTTTGCTGGTTCTCATCCCCCATTGACCGGTATTTATGATCAGCCGAAACAGCAGGAATGGGCTGACTTTATTGCCCTTGCGGATGCATTTATTTTTATCAGTCCCGAATATAACCATGGCTATAGCCCGGCATTAAAAAATGCGCTGGATTATCTGGCCAAGGAATGGCAAGGCAAGCCGGCAGCCTATATAGGTTATGGCGTCACTAATGGCTCACGTTCCATTGATCAGATCCGCCAGGTCGGCACTCAGCTCGGTATGGTGGATACCAATGCGATTGTAGAGCTGCGAGACATTTTTAGTCGCAATAAAGACTACAGCTTTGAAGGAAATGAATTCGACAATAAAACACTCAGAGATGTCGTGGATAAGCTGATCCAGTATGTCAGTGCCTGAGGACGACAGCGATGTGCGCTTTAGCCTACAGGCAGCGCAGAATTTGTCGGCTATTCCCACTTTCAGTTCAAGGCTATAGTTTGATTCATAGACAGACAGGAAGTCTGCAAAGCGATACAACAACAATAAAAAGCGCAGAGTAACAGGACGTTGACAGGTCAGACAGGAGTCAGATCTGAAAAGCAAATCCAGAAAAGCCTCAACAGGATGTTGGGGCTTTTTTGTATTTAAAATCTGGTATTTTTCTAAAAAGGTCAGATCTCTACATTAAAGCCTAAATTGACATCACAGGCTGCTTGTCCGCCTCGGATTCCCCAGTTTTCCAATGGACTTTCCTGCAGATGAATCAGGATATGGTCAGACGGAATGCAGTTTTCCCAAGCTTTCTACACTCTGTTGATACAGTTTGCGCTTGGTCTCCAGACTTCGGCCAGCGAAGCAGTCAATACTGATCTAAGTAAAATATTCAGGCTGGGCCAGATGAACCATATATTGAAAACGATGGGCTTCATGTACCACCAGCCGGATATTACGGTCATAGTCAGGCAGTTGAAAGGCATTTTTCACACAGTGAAATACGCTGTCGAGTAACTGCTCTTCATCAGCCTGGGAATATTGCTGCCGGACTTCAATTTGAACGGTAGGCATGTGCTTCTTCTTTTTATTATTTTATTGAATTCTTTTAGATATTTTTTATTGAATAGAGAGATGAGCTTTAATAAGGTCTTCTATCTCTACCATATCGCAAAATTATCCTGAGAACTCTGGAATTAATTGGATAAATATTTTCAAGTGACCTTGTCGCCTCTGGCCTACAGCAGATGCGGTCAATGCCTCTACTCGGTCTTTCTGACTCAGGCTATATTGAGTGCATACCAAGACAGGAAGTCTTGCAAAAACAAGAATAAAACATCGGCAGGATGCTGATTGATACCGGAGGAAAGGTATCTGAGCTAAATTTGAAAAGGCCCTCACAGGAGTTGGGGCCTTTTTCTTTCATTCTGATATTAACTATTTAGCTTTTTACTGAGGGGCGGTCATCTTAAGCAACTTGGCTTTTGGACCATCTTCAATCACCCAGAGTGAGCCATCTTTGGCCTGAATCGCACCACGAATCCGCTCTTTCATATCCAGTCGCTGTATTTCTTTAACAGGGCTTTGAGTAGTATCAATCACGATCATTGCCTGAGAAGACAGACCTGTAGCAATGGCTTTATTTTTCCATTGAGGAAAGCTATTGCCAGTATAGAACAGCAAGTCTGAAGGAGAAATTACTGGAGTCCAATCTAGTGCTGGTGCTTCAAACTCTGGTCGGGTACTGTGATCTGGAATCGGCTTGCCATCATAATGATCTCCATTGGAGACGATCGGATAGCCATAATTTTTGCCTTTCATCACTTTATTCAGCTCATCACCGCCTTTAGGACCCATTTCAATCACCCAAAGCTGCCCTTGTGGATCAAATGCCAAACCGAGAGGATTACGGTGCCCCAGACTCCAGACCTGCTTGGCAATTTCACCCTGATTCATAAATGGATTATCGAAAGGAATTGAACCATCGTCATTCAGACGAATAATCTTGCCGGCATTGGATTTCATGTCTTGAGCTGGATTGAATTGCTGACGTTCACCCGAACTGATCCAGAGTTTGTTATCTGAGCCAAAGATAATCCGGTGCCCATAATGGCCCTGACCGGAAGAAAATTTCGGTACCTGAGTCCAGATTTTTTTGATCTGAGTGAGTTGTGGTGTGCTCTTGGTGAGATCCAACTTGCCACGAACCACGACTGCACCATAACCACCTTGCCCTTGTTCAGCATAACTGAGATATACCCACTGATTCTTGGTAAAGTCAGGATGGAGTACAACATCGCCTAAGCCACCTTGTCCGCCATAGGCCACTTGAGGAATACCCTGAACAGTTTGAGTGCTGCGATTGGCTGGATTAAATAATTTTAACTTTCCAGATCTTTCGGTAATCAGTAAACGTTGATCTGGCAGCTCAGTGAGTGCCCATGGCTCATTCAACTGCGTAAATTCTTTAACTTTATAGACTTGCTGTGTGGTTTTGGCAGAGGATTGCCCAGCTGCCGGTGATGAAATCTTGTCTTGGGCACAGGCAGTCAGGCTATAGGAACCTAAGCCTAATAATAAAATTGCTGCAATTTGAGTTTGTTTCATTGTTATTTTTCATGCTAATTTCATTCAGATAAGTACCAATTTAGCATTCCAGACAGCGGCTAAAATAATAAAAAAGTAAAGGAATCGTAAGCGGATATAACTTGATCGGATAAAGATAGCTGATGTATTGATTGGATTTTTTATTATTTAATACAGGCTGAATCGCGAAGAATTTTCGCCTGATACAACTGCTGATCGGCTGTTTTCAGTAAACGGTCAACATTTCTATAGATATGTTCAGCATCCATAATCGCTGCCCCAACACTGATACTGATCCAGGACTTGTCATCCCCACGATTGGCATGTTCCAAATTGAGCTTACGGATGACCTCACAAAGTTGCTCGGCAAAAGCTTCGGCTTCCTGCCAGGAAATATCTGCCAGTAAAACCGCAAATTCCTCACCCCCATAACGTGCCAGAAAGCCATTTTCAGGCAATATTTGCTGAATGGTTTGAACCAGTGTTTTTAAAATATAGTCACCTTTGAGATGGCCATAATAGTCATTATAGTTTTTAAAATAATCCACATCGATCATATAAACAGCCAGCGAAGATTGGTTTACGATCGCATGCTCATATTCCTGCTGAAGCTGTTCATTTAAGGCAAAGCGATTATAGGCACCTGTCAGCGAATCCAGCCTCACCTGCTGCGCGAGTTTCTCATTAAGCAGAGTAATATCACGTGTACGGTCCTGAACCTTCTGATCAAGTTCTTTATTCAGGCGCAAAAGCTGCTTGTTTAACAACTCGGTATTAATACTTTGCACCGCATAATCACGGCTGAGCTGAAAGGTAATTAAAATAAAATAGGCACAGGAGGTATAAAATGCAATTTCAACTGAATCAATTACCTTAAGCGCAAGTAAATAGTCATGCAGGAAGGTCAGGCAGACCAGCACCACCGCAATAGAATTGATCTTGGAATAACGCACATGCGATTTGTGCATGCGGTAAGCGCCATAAAGCAGATTAATAAAAACCAGTACTGCAATACTAAAGCTTTGGAAAAAGAAGCTCTGGAAGATATAAGGCAGCGTAAACAGGGTCACAGCCACATTGATACTAATTAACAAAGCTGTGATTTTTAATAAATAAGGATTTAACAGTCGATACGGCAATAAATAGATATAAATCAAGAAGAACAGAGTCGCCAATTCAGTCAGTAAATACTCAAATCGTGTGCCCCATACCTAGGAAATATTCGTGAATAAAGTATAAATGAATGGGACTGCAAAGAAGCTACGTAGGCTCAAGCACAGAATAAACAACCCTAGAAACAGCAGCAAATTACCTGCTTGCGTTTTAAGGCTGCGAAATACTGCAAAGAACACCATAAAGCAGCCAATCATCAGCAGAACGCCACTGATCACACTTAAAGGAATTACCTGATCATAAAACTTATCCAGAATAGGCTGGTTAAAGCCAATAAACATGCTGTTTTCCAGCCCGCCACGGATATGGTGATAACTTGAAGCCTGAATGGTAATCGTCACTTCCCGCTGTGAGGGAAAGAAAGAAGCCAACTTTGGCACCATCATGGTCTGATGCTGACCATGTATGCCTACCTGCCCTACTTCTATCAGGAGATGATCATCGACATACATGCGATAAGCCCCATACTGATAAGGCACATAAATATAAACCGCATGATTGATGACTGATTCAGGCAGCCTGAAGGCTTTTTGAAAAGTTCCAATATGGTCTTTATGACCTGTTAAGGTCAGGAAAGAATTAGGTAAATGAACTTTTTCAGCAGCAAGAGTCTGATTAGAGGAAGTTAATTGAGATGGTCACTGCCCAGAAGTGGGATCAATCAGCTGATTGGGGTAGAAATCCCATTTTCCATCGAGTTTGACATACTGATGATGATCAAAATTTAATTCTGTTACAGCGTATAGCTGTGGAGAAATCAAACTGAGCCATATCAACACAAATGTGTTTATGAGAATCTGCTGCATATGACTCAGAGAATAAAAAATATTTACACGAGTAGTATAACATTTTACAGCTGATCAGAGATTATACAGCTGTAAAAAATTAGTCGTTAAAGAGAGAAAAGTGATTATATAAATATAAAAAAAGCCCCCTGCGTGAGCAGAGGGCTTTAGGAATAATGAGCTGGCGATGACTTACTCTCACATGGGAGACCCCACACTACCATCAGCGCTAAGAGGTTTCACTTCTGAGTTCGGGAAGGGATCAGGTGGTTCACTCTTGCTATGGTCGCCAGCACA
>NZ_VPDM01000036.1:0-26237 GCF_013417645.1 Acinetobacter sp. YH12236 | reverse complement strand
ATGGCGATTCAGCGTTTAATTGGTTTTGGGAAAAAAGAAGAGTTTAAGGAAATTTTGGCAATTTTAAGAAAGCAGAATCCTGATAGGATAAGGGTTCTGTGAAATTTGTCGTGTACAGAGATTTTTTTGAAAGAATCTAGCTTATGACTAATGAAAACTCCCAAACGACTTCTCAAACAACCGATAGTTCAAATCCTGAAAAGAAACGTTACTACGAACCTGCACCTCAGGATATTGATGTAGACAATTTCCGAAAGGTCATCGAAAGCCGACGTTCTGTACGTAAATTCACTAAAAAGCCAATTCCTGCCGAGGTCCTCGATGCCTGTCTGGATTTGGCCTTGCTGGCACCAAACTCTTCAAACCTGCAGCCATGGACATTTTATGTGGTGCAGAACTCCTCCAAGAAAAAACGTCTGGTTAAAGCATGTATGAGCCAGCTTGCTGCTAAAACAGCTTCAGAACTGATTGTCTGTGTGGCACGTACTGACCGTGTAGATGAAATGGCAAAACTGAATATCAGCGAGTTTCCATTTCCTGAGGCTCCACCAGCCATTAAAAAGTACTATAAGTACATTCCCTATAACTACAAGACAGGTTATCTGAATGCCTTTGGTAACTTTAAGAAAGTCGCTTTCAAAGTAGCCCGTACACTCGATAAACAAATGCCGGTTTCTGCATTTAGTCCTGCCGATGCCAAGCTATGGGCAAGTAAAACCACAGCACTAGCATGTGAAAATCTGGTACTGGCTTTACGTGCTTATGGTTTTGATAGCTGTATGATGGAAGGTTTCGATGAACCAATGGTTCGTGAAATTCTGGACCTGAATGATCAGCAATATCCGGTGATGGTGATTGGTGCTGGTGAACGTGCCAAAGATGGCGTGTTCTTCCCGCAGTATCGTTTTGATCGAGAGCTGTTTATTCAGAAGGTTTGAGTTTAAAAATAGTATTTAAAGGATTTAAGAATATTAATTTACTTAATATTTGATGACATGGATGTCGCTTAATTAAGTATATTAGAAAAATCTAAATAATAATTTTATAGTTTCCTCATACAAGTATTTCATAATGATTTTATTCTTATAAAGAATCACTTAAAACAAAAATTTTCAATCATCAATTATCTCAACCAAATTAAAACTAACTACGAAATAGCCTTAACCTTCTCATCTAAGACAGGCGTTTATAATGGTCAAACT
Source organism: Acinetobacter sp. YH12236 (assembly GCF_013417645.1). Classification (NCBI taxonomy): domain Bacteria; kingdom Pseudomonadati; phylum Pseudomonadota; class Gammaproteobacteria; order Moraxellales; family Moraxellaceae; genus Acinetobacter; species Acinetobacter sp. YH12236. Next base: position 25,035 of record NZ_VPDM01000036.1, on the reverse strand, counting down.
TATTAAAACGAGCATACTTATAAATATAATAATGTTAGCTACAGGATGCTCATCAATGATGAAAAATAGTATTAGTTACGCTATACATTATGAGACAGGAAAATTTATATATAAAAACAATTGGCCCGAGTGTAGAAATTTAACAATGACTCCAGATTTAATAAAAAATCAAAAATATATTACAACTTATAGTAGCTGTAAGGTATCTCCTGAAGGGTATGTTCCTCAACAAATTATTATTGAATATGTACCTTGGTTGACTTATGAAGAGCAAATAAAAAAAGGATATGGTGTTCCTGAAGAATTACGTTACGCTCAAGGAGAAGCAGCAGCAAAAAAAAGACTAGCGATAATGAATGCAGAACAAGAGGGTATAGATAAAATTCCAGCCACAGCATGGAAACGTATTATATTAAATCCCCCTAAAGAAGTAGAGAAATATAAGAATCAGGTTCCAGAAGGCAAAGGTAATCGTAGTCGAGGTAAAGAGATTCATTACCTCATTTCCCTTAATCCTGATGGTAGTTACAGTATAGAAACCAAACTGTATTGGGTTGAGAAATATCAAGAAAAGTGGAATTGAAGATTTATTTAAGCATCTAGTCAAGTCCGTTTGATTTCACACGGACTTAAATAAACTAAAATTTTTCCTAAATATAATTTTATATTACTTTCAACTTCCGATAATCAATCCAATTACAATGAAACCCAACCGGCACTCGGACGGGTAAATAAATTGTGGCAATTGGCCCATCCTTAATATGCTGTGCATCCAAAATCACAACTTTCGAAGGGCTACAATCTAAAGCATGCACATAAGACATGAGCCAACCCTCATTTTCAGCTTGTGCACCCTCTTTTTCGACAAATATAGCCTCACCTGTGACCCAATTTTCTCCAAATGAATAACTTTCTATGGTCGTAGTTTCTAAATCATGACCCAATAAGCTATTACTGCTGACATGGTAAGGATCATCAAATTCGCCAAAGGAAATGCTATAAGCATAACGATATGGCCGCCCGGTATAAGCTTCATTAATGCGTGGGAATTCCTGTTTAACATCCGATAAGATTGTCCGCTTCACTTTCCCTGTTCCTTTTTCGAAGACAAATCGTTCTAATTGAAGATCCTGATCTTCAATTGGGCCCTGAATCGAATGCACCATCGCTTTGGAATGTACCACTGCATCCATGACGACATCCCCTGTATCCAGATCATAAGCATTCATGGTATGGAAAATAAAACAGGGATCAATGTTGTACCAGCGTATATCCTGAGCACTTCCACCAAGAGGTAATAAGCCAATACGTGCCTGATGTTTCTGGTTCCATTGATATGGCAGCAATGAACCTTTTAAAGCACTTTGCATTGAGAAATTTACATTTAAGTCCAGAATTAAGACCTGAGATTCGGTAATCGCACAGTCATGTACCATCGGACCATGTTTGACTGGAATCTCAACATGATTTTTCAGTTTACCCTGTGCATCTATATGCAGATAAAAGACTTTATTATGGGTTAGCCCATCATAACAAACCGCATGAATATCACCGGTATCTGGATCAATATGTGGATGTGCAGTAAATGGCAAGTCTAGATCATCATTCTCAAACAGATGATGGCACTTAGATTCCAGTTCACTATTCACTTCGATTGGATAAGCACCCGCTTCGACCAATGCCCAGATTTTCCCAGCAAAATTGATGATATTGGTATTTACTGGATCAGCTACACCACGACTTTTCCCCGGAATCACTGAGCGATGTAATTTCTTCTGTACACTATCCGCACCGACATATTGGCTTTTGTACCAGTGTGCTTCACCTTCTTTAAGCCGTAACGCATGAATCATCCCATCACCAGTAAACCGGTGATAAATTTTTGGATTTTTCACTGTAATGGGGTTCGGGCCAATTCGCATCAAGGCGCCATCTAATTCTTTCGGGATCTGCCCTTCTACCTTCAATTGAGTTGAAAAATGCTCCTGCCGCTGCGGTGCAAAAATACCATCCAGATATGGATTATCATGGGCATATGGAATACGGTTATGTAGGATTTCTGCGCCGTATTGAATAGATTTATTCAGCGTATTTTTGAACATGCTGCTCAGCGGTTTTGGCAACTGCATTGTTATATTCCTTGTTTTATTCTTTTATTTGAGTTGTTCTGATAAATTTTATAATAATAAAAGCAGATTGGGTGTTTTTAATATATAGACGGCACATCAACACTAATGCACCGTCGGTTTATATCACTTCTAAAATTTAAACTTTTATATCTAAGAGCTGTATAAATTCAAATGCCGGTTCTTCATAAGGATGACTGTCTTTTAGAGCCTTAGCCACTTCAACAGCCTTTTCATCAGGCACAAGAATTTCGACCCGCCATTCTTCCACCTTTTCTAATTGGCCAATTTCCCCAATATGAGGATCTGCGCCTTGCTGCGGCTTAAATTGTCCAGTTCCCAGCACTTGCCAGGCACAATCGGTATATTCACCAATCCCACCCGCACCTGCTGCAAAGATGGCCTTCTTGGTTTCCTCTAGGTTTTCATCTGGTACGTAATAAATCAGTTTAAGCATATATCCCTACAAGTTTTTCAAGCATTTACCGTATTGTTAAGGGCTTCGGTAATAATATTCAATGCTGGATTTTGAGAGTTCTTGTTAAATGTTGCATATAGTTCTACCTGGGGTAAAGGTCGATCTGTCTGGATCACTTTCACTTCATCATTCAGGAAACGCAATAAATAATCGGGAGCAAAACTGAAACCCATCCCCATATTGATCAGGTTAATATGCTGTAGCACATTGGTCGCCCACAGCACCTGATCGTGCTTTAGCTGATCAAAGGACATCAAAGCATTCAGTCTTTCGTAAAATACAGGTGATGCATTCTGATCACACATAATAATCGTATGATTTTTCAGTTCTTGTAATTTCAGTATTCGATCGGTTGGGTGCAAATGCTTGGCTGCAACCAAGTGAATTTGCTCCGTCAATAAATGAATATTGTCAAAATCTGGATGATCCATCTGAAAACGGGTAATACTTAGATCTAGTTCAGCATTTTTTAGACGTTGAAGCTGTTCCAGACAGAACAGGCTATGCAGATGAATTTTCAGATCTGGCATGGTCTTTTTCAACTTGGCCAAAATATGTGGCATGACTTTTAGTTCGGCAACATTCAGAAAACCAATATGAATCTGGTTATTTTTCTGCTGGGCCACCTGTCGTGCTGACGCAACGGCCAATTTGGCATTTTCTAGAGCTTTTTCTGCATAGATTAAAAAGGCCTTACCTTCATCGGTTAACTGTATTTTTCGTGAAGAACGCTCAAACAGGTTAACGCCAACTTCCTGCTCCAAATCTTTAATCTGCTGGCTTAAAGAAGGTTGAGCCGTAAACAGCTTTTCAGCAGCCCTAGTGAAACTCTGCTCCTGCGCCACGGTAATAAAATAGCGTAAATGTCGAAGTTCCATAGATTGCTCACTTCAAAAAACAGGTGCTTATCATACGATTTAGGCCAACGTATTGAAAATATTAATAGATCAATAGCTTATACGAATACTCATATATCTACTTTCTATGCATGGCCAGACTTTTCCCCTCCTACATTTATACCTGTTTCAGGTATACACATAGTGTCTTGCATGACGCAGTATTCGACATTGAGCTCAGATTAAAGTTGGAAACAGGCAGCAGAATCGCTGAACTTGCCATATCTGGAGGTGATTCAGATTGCTTCTCATGATGTTATAAACCCTAGAATGGCAAGTCTGAAATTCATGAATCTGTGTAATTCTGGTTAGGCCGGTTGGTTATATCACTTGGTGTTATCAGGATAGTATTAATAATGCTTTTGATTATGTGAATACGCTGAAGGTAACGTTAAAGCAGATTCAGCTCACTGTTTAGCGATAAAAAAGCCACCTCTCGGTGGCTTTTTTAAATCTGTTGATCAAGAACCCTGTAGCAAATAACTACCTACCAAGAACAGCACCTGTAGGCCAACGACAAAACCAAATAACCACCAACCTTTCTGACGTAATTCTGTTCTATCCATTATTCTGAGCGTCTTAGCCATGTCATCACCTCATTCTTGAGTGTTGATACTGAACTGATCTATACCATCTTTCCTTTAAAGTGCATAAATATTGTGCATTATTTACACAATATCACTTCTATGCAGATATAAAAGCAAAATCTAAACCAGTTCAGCGGGAGAAAATTAAATAAATGTTTCAAACTGCTTAGAAAGCAAAAAGCCACCCACTGGTGGCAATTGATGAAGCTAGTCTAAACAAAAGTAAATGATTTTTCTAGTTTTACTAATTTCCCATAAGTTCAAACTATAAAAAAGGGCCGCTGCTGCGACCCTTTTTTTGAAGCTAAATCAGATTAACCAATAAATTTGCGAGCATTACGGAACATGCGTAACCATGCACCGTCCTGATCCCAGTCTTCTGGTTTCCAAGAGTGCTGGATCGCACGGAAGTTACGCTCAGGGTGTGGCATCAAGATAGTCGCACGACCATCTTTCGAAGTTACACCAGAAATCCCTTCAGGCGAACCATTCGGGTTCAATGGATATTGCTCAGTCGCATTACCCTGGCTATCCACATAACGCATAATCACCTGATTATTGGCATTCAATGCAGCAATGTTTTCAGCCGATGCTACTACGCGACCTTCACCATGTGCCACAGCGATTGGAAGAATTGAACCTTCCATGCCTTCTAATAATACAGAGTGAGATTTCTCTACACGAACATTGACGCTACGTGCTTCAAATACTTCTGATTTGTTGCGATGGAACCGAGGCCAAGCATCTGCACCTGGAATCAGTGGAGCCAATTGTGACAGCATCTGACAACCATTACAGATCCCTAAAGAGAAGGTCTCCTGACGGTTAAAGAATTTCTCGAACTGGTCACGAAGTTGCTGATTGAACAATACTGATTTCGCCCAGCCACCACCTGCACCCAATACGTCACCGTAAGAGAAGCCACCACATGTGACCAGACCTTCGAAGTCATCCAAGCTGATACGGCCAGCTAGAAGATCGCTCATGTGTACGTCAACAGTATTGAAGCCGACTTTGTCGAATGCTGCTGCCATTTCTACATGACCATTCACACCCTGCTCACGCAGAATCGCCATATTTGGACGACGTGAGTTAATGTACGGTGCTTCGATTTGTTCGTTCAGATCAAATGTCGGTTGAGCAATCAAACCTTTGTGTGCTTTGTCTGTTACTAATGCAAATTCTTGATTTGCAGTTTCTACGTTGTCACGCAGACGCTGGATTTGATGAGAAACTTCAGTCCAAGCCACTTGCAGGTCGGCACGTTCAAGTACCAGACCATTTACAGATAACTGATCAGAGTTATTCACTGTACCTACTACAGAGATCGCATCTTTCAGAGTAGAAGTCGCGATTTCTGCTTGTAATGCTTCCCAATCTGCTTTCGCTATTTGCAGAACTGCACCGATTTCTTCAGCGAACAATGCTTCAACTGATTGGTCTTCTAGCGCTACGCCTAGACGTGCAGCAAACATCATTTCCGCAACAGTTGCCAGTAAACCACCATCACCGATGTCATGGTAAGCCTTGATCAGACCACGGTTGTTCCAGTCTTGAACCAGTGCGAAGAATGCTTTGAAGTCATCAAAGCTGTCGACATCAGGAGTCACTGAACCAATTGCTTTGTATACCTGAGCCAAGATCGAACCGCCTAAACGGAACTGACCTTTAGATAGATCAATACGAACCAGTACAGATTCAATATTTTTCAGCTCAGGGGTTAATGTCTTACGAACATCAGTTACAGGTGCAAATGCAGTGATCACGCCTGACATTGGAGAAGTAACAGATTTGTCTTCGCCTTCGTCATTCCAGGTGGTACGCATTGACAATGAGTCTTTACCGACTGGAATTGCGATGCCCAGTGCAGGGCACATTTCCATACCAATGGCTTTTACACCTTCGAACAATGCTTGGTCTTCGCCCGGTTGACCTGCAGCAGCCATCCAGTTTGCAGACAGTTTGATGTCGCTGATTTGATCAATCTTCGCAGACATAATATTTGAGATCGATTCAGCAACTGATAAACGTGCAGAAGCCGCTGGGTTTAACAATGCAACTGGTGGACGTTCACCCATTGCCATTGCTTCACCTGTGTAACCGACAAGGCTGGTTGTTGTTACTGCAGCATCAGCCACAGGAACCTGCCATGGACCAACCATCTGGTCACGTGCCACCATACCGGTAATCGAGCGGTCACCAATAGTGATCAGGAATGATTTAGAAGCGACTGTTGGGTTCTTGATCACGCGATAAATCGCATCTTTCAGATCAGTCACTTTAGACGCATCAAAGTCATCGCCTTTACGCGGAGCAGTTTCATATGAACGGCTCATACGTGGTGTACCACCAAGCATCACTTGCATTGGCATATCCACTGGCTTGTTGCCGAACAATGGATCTTCAACGGTTAAATGACGCGCTTCAGTTGCTTCACCCAATACCGCAAACGGACAACGTTCACGCGCACAGATCGATTCGAATAAAGGTAGAGATTCTGGACGGATCGCCAGTACATAACGCTCTTGCGCTTCGTTTGACCAGATTTCCATTGGCGACATGCCTGGCTCAAGCGATGGGATCTTACGAAGATCAAGCACCGCACCAAGCTCATGGTCATTTACCAGCTCGGGCATCGCATTCGAGATACCGCCCGCACCGACGTCATGTACAGAAACGATTGGGTTTTCATCTTCCATACGCCAGCAAGTATCAATCACTTCCTGACAACGGCGTTCCATTTCCGGGTTTTCACGTTGTACAGAAGCGAAGTCCAGGTTTTCACCCAGTTTACCGCTGTCTACAGATGATGCAGCACCACCGCCAAGGCCGATCAGCATTGCTGGACCGCCAAGCACGATCAGTAGATCGCCTGGTTGAATCGCATCTTTTTCAACGTGGTCCGGACGGATGTTACCGTAACCACCCGCGATCATGATTGGCTTATGGAAACCTTTCACTTCGCCATTGACGTTTTGTTCAAACGTACGGAAATAACCAGTTAACGCTGGACGACCAAATTCGTTGTTAAACGCAGCACCACCCAATGGACCTTCAATCATGATTTGAAGTGGAGATGCCATACGTGACGGTTTACCGTAGTTTTCTTCCCAAGGCTGTTCAAAACCAGGAATATTCAGGTTAGATACGGTGAAACCCGTTAAACCAGCTTTCGGTTTACCACCACGACCAGTCGCGCCTTCGTCACGAATCTCACCGCCTGAACCAGTTGCTGCACCGGCAAATGGTGCAATCGCTGTTGGGTGGTTGTGAGTTTCCACTTTCATCAGGATGTGAGCGGCCTGGCTCTTGTATTTATAAACGTGTTGACCGTTATCTTCTTGAGTCGGATAGAAACGTTGCGTATCAAAACCAACAATCACCGATGCGTTGTCTTTATAAGCCGACAATACGTCTGTTGGTGATTCTTTATAGGTATTTTTGATCATCTGGAACAATGACAATGGTTGAACTTCACCATCAATCGTCCATTCAGAACCGAAGATTTTATGACGGCAGTGCTCTGAGTTAGCCTGCGCAAACATCATCAGTTCAATGTCGTTCGGGTTACGACCCAGTTTAGTAAATGCTTCTGTCAGGTAATCAATTTCCTGTTCAGACAGCGCAAAACCGAACTCATTATTGGCTTTTACCAATGCCTCTTTACCTTGACCCAGGATATCAATCGAGTTCAAAGGTTTTGGCGCAGTTTCAGTAAACAACACTGCAGCATCTTCAATCGCATTGAAAACACTTTCAGTCATGCGGTCATGCAAGATCTGTAATGCTTCTTTAGAAAGCTCTTTTTCGCCCTTCAAAGTAAACAAAACACCGCGTTCTAAATGATGAACCGGTGTATTACAGTTGGCAAAAATATCAGTTGCCTTTGATGACCATGGTGAAATCGTGCCGACACGCGGTGTCACTAGAATCTGGATTTCATCACTTGCAGCCTGGCGCAGTTCAAATGATTGACCATCGTTGAGAAGCTGTAAAGCGGATTGCTGTTGTTGCTCGTTGAGCGCTTGGTCAAAAAGATAAACAAATTGACTTTCTAGTGATTGAACAGAACTAATTGACGATAAACGTGTGAGTAGTTGAGCTTTCTTAAAAGAAGAATGTGCAGGTGCACCGGCAACGATAAACATGCTGATTTTGGCTCCACGGGATGATCGAGCGACCATGCCACAATGTGACTTGAGAGAGCGCATATTCTACTGTGAAATACATAAATCGGCTAGAGAGGAAATGAGAAAACTCAAGCGAAAAGCTATAGCATTTTATAAATAATGCTTTTATTTTCAGATAAAAAAATTGAATGTAGTCGCACAGCTTAACACAATTTGTTAAAGAAAAATTAAAACTAGTCAAGAATAATTCAACTTAAAAATTTTGTATTATTTTTCAACACTATTGATCATATCAAGTGGTTTAAAATTTAATCTCTATTTTTAATAAAAATGAGCCAAGGATTGACTTCTTTATTATTTCTTGATCAAAAATAGGTAGCTGCGCTGCTTTTTGCCATCTGTCTGAATGATGATCAACTATATTAAATATTCAGTCCACAGACTAAGATTTACTTTCTATCAAAATTATTGCTCTATAAAAAACAGGCCGTTTGACCTGTTTTTTATTTCAGCTCATTCTTGTAAGCATCTGCTCAGTTATGAAATTCGATAATTCATTAGAAATAGCTTAGGCAGTTTTATTTAATAAAATTCCCCCGCCTTCAATTTCTACCACACCATTTTCTCGTACATAAACTTTCCAGTCGGCCAGCAGCTCCTGTAATTTTTCTGGATAACGCTCTGCTAGATCTTCAGTTTCACCCACATCTTCTGCCAGGTTATAAAGTTGCCATCTGTTTGGGCCATTCGGTGCGGGAATAAATAAAGCCTTCCAATCCCCTTTACGCAAAGCTTTTTGTCCGAACAGCTCCCAACCCGTGATATGGTCTTCAGCATGAATATAGGCCTGCTGTTGCTGCAAATACGGCAGAATGCTTTTACCACGTAGTGGCACCAGTTTCCGACCTTTATACTGCTGTCCCGGATGCTGAATATTTAATGTTTCCAGTAAAGTAGGCAGTAGATCCATCACCGTTAAAAACTCATGACTGATGCCATTTTGACGTGCAAAGCCCTGATGCTTGATAAATGCCGGTGTACGAATTCCACCTTCACTGGTATGCGCTTTATAAAGTCGAGATGGCGCTGTGGCCGCCTGTGCCCAATGCTCACCGTACCAGACATAGGAATTACCCTTGCCAATATTTTCCAGACGATTGTCATAATATTTGGCAATCACGGTCTCAATATCAGGACCAAAGACTGGTAATGCTTCCAGCTGCGCACCTTCTGCCCCATTGTCCGAAAGAAAAATAATAATAGTATTGTCGTATTGATCAGTCTGTTTTAAATGTTCAATCACACGACCAATATTCTGATCCATGCGATCAACCATTGCTGCGTAGACTTCCATGGTACGCGCCGAGAACTGCTTTTCATCTTCCGTCAAACTGTCCCAGAATTTAGTTTTTGCCAATACTGGATGAATCGTAGCATCTTCACCTACTAAACCAAGCTCTTTGATTTTAGCTAAACGCTTCTGACGTAATACTTGAGGACCTTCATCATATACACCTTTGTATTTGGCAATATCTTCCGGATGGGCTTGCAAAGGCCAGTGTGGTGCTGAAAATGGCAAATACGCAAAGAATGGGCGTTCTGCACGACTCTCATCATCTTGCAGATAATCCAGCAAGCGATCTGTAAAATAGTCTGAACTATAGAAGTCTTCCGGCAATGCAGTAATGTATTCATCATTTTCTGCATAGAGCCCCCGAGTTACTTTCAACAGGCCCGGAATTTCTTCTTCTGGAATATCGGGTTCAAACGCATAGTGATTGGCTGCACCCGGGAGCAAGGTAAATGACTTTTCAAAACCACGGCGTGCCGGAAAACGGTCTGGAGTTAAGCCCAGATGCCATTTTCCAGACATGATGGTGTAATAGCCTGCATCATGTAACAGTTCCGGTAGAGCCGCAACCTGATCATTTAAATACCCCTCATAACCCGGTTGGCCTTTCTGTTCAGGTCGTATGGCTTCGGCCATGGAACCCAATCCTGCCAGATGATGGTCTGTGCCGGAAAGTAGCATGGAACGGGTGGGTGAACAGGTCGATGCGGTATGAAAGTTAGTCAGGCGTAATCCTTCCAGGGCAATTGCATCTAAATGTGGTGTCTGGATCTCTCCACCAAATGCACCCAGATCAGAAAAGCCCAGATCATCAGCGACGATGAGTAAAATATTTGGTTGAGTAATTTGTGCTGTGGTCATATTTGGTCTACAAATTGATTTTATTATCGTGGTAATTTGCCTGAAATTGTTGGCTCAATCCTGTCACCAAATTGACAATCTTTCGCTGTATTTCAGCTAAGCTAATTCAAAATGACATTTCATGTCGCACTGCCCTAGTGCTTTACGCTCTTTTTTGGCATGATGCAGAAAGTAGAGAACTGAATAATGATAAATGACTCAAATGCGTTGGTTGGAACTGCTTTCGACAGTTCGGATTGGTAGTAAAAAGCAGAGTACAGAACTGGCCCGTAGCCCGTTCCACAAAGATTATGACCGTATTATTTTTTCCCAGAGCTTCCGGCAGCTCAACCGTAAAACCCAGGTGCATCCTTTAACCCAGCACGATGGTATTCATACGCGCCTGACGCATTCACTGGAAGTCTCCTGTATTGGCCGCTCGCTAGGGATGTTGGCCGCAGAGAAAATTAAAGACCAGCTTCCACCCTGGGTGTCTCCAGCGGATGTGGGCGCCATCATTCAAGCCGCTTGTCTGGCCCATGATATTGGCAACCCGCCTTTTGGCCATGCCGGTGAATATGCGATCCGCGAATGGTTTGATGATGTATCACATACTGACTTCTTAAAAGATTTAAGTCCTGAACAGGAAGCAGATGTACGTCAGTTTGAAGGCAATGCCCAAGGCCTGCGGCTTCTAACCAAGATTGACTATCATCCAAATGATGGCGGCATGCGCCTGACCTATGCCACTTTGGGTGCTTATTTAAAATATCCGTGGCTGTCAAAAACCATGGCATCACAAGTAGATTTACCTGCCAGTAGCCGTGCCAAATTTGGCTGCTATCAGGCAGAAAAAGAGATTTTAAAGCAAATTGCGGAAGAGCTTGGACTAATCCAGCTCGGCGAGTATCGATATTGTCGTCATCCACTGACCTATCTACTCGAAGCAGCCGATGATATTTGTTATGCCCTGATTGACCTAGAAGATGGCATCAGCTTGAACATGCTCAGCTATGCTGAAGTGGAACCGGTATTTTTAAATCTGCTCGGAGATTATGGAACGCCTTCTGAAATCGGCATGCCTGATACGACCTGGCAACAGAAAATTGCTGCACTGCGTGGCCGTGTGATGAAACGTCTGGTGAATGAAGTGACGACTGCTTTTGCACGCCACCATGACCAGATTCTATCTGGTCAGTTACAAGGCACTTTATTGCAATATTGTTCGTCAGATATTGAAAGTGGTATTAACCGCGCCAAAGAACTGGCACGTGACAAGATTTTTGAACATCCACAGAAAGCGGGCCTAGAGATCATTGCCCATCAAAGTCTGCAAAATATTCTGGATGCCTTTATTCCGCTGACCACACCACATAAAAACCTGAGCTTTAAGGAACAGCGGTTAATGTCGATTCTGCAACGTTCAGGTGCAAACTTTAAAGACAGCCATTATGACAATATTATGCAGGTATTAGATATTATCTCGAAATTTTCGGATCATCAGGCTTATAACCTGTCACAGGAATTGCAGGGTAATAAAGCCGGATTGTTATAAAACATCTGGCTGGATTAGATGATTATTGCAGCAAAATCACCTGTTTTGCAGAAGGAGATTTTGCCTTTCCTGAAAATGCTGACTACTATGCTGCAAAACTGAATTGAGTAATGATAAAAGATGATTGGATGCCTGATTGGTGAAGTGCTGGCGCTGGAAGCACCGACTGTATTATTAAATGTGAATGGTGTAGGTTATGAAATCGATACGCCGCTCACTACTTTTTGCCAGTTGCAAAAAGGCCAGAAAATTACCCTGTGGACGCATCTGGCTGTGCGTGAAGATGCACAATTGCTATATGGTTTTTTAAATGCTCAGGAAAAAACTATTTTCCGTACTTTATTAAAAGTGAACGGCGTTGGCCCCAAAATGGCACTCGGCATTCTATCTACCTTAAGTGTAGAAATGCTAATTCATACAGTTGAGAATGAAGATGTAAATACCTTGGTTAAAGTTCCAGGTGTCGGCAAGAAAACTGCTGAACGTTTGATGATCGAACTGCGCGATCGCTTTAAAGCCATGTCTGCGGGCACTGCTCCAAGCAATTCGACAGCTCCACAAATTCAGTTTATGGGCAATTCAGCCGTGGCTGAAGCGGAAGCTGCATTACAGTCATTGGGCTATAAACCTGCTGAAGCACAAAAACTGGTGAACGCTGCCAAAGGTGAATTTACTGAAGCCAGCGATATTATCCGCGCGGCATTAAAGTCGATGAATAGATAATAGGAAAATGACTTTACTTTAAATAAGACTGTTTATTCTCCTATTTATATAAATTACTCGCGACATGGATGTCGCCGGTTGAGTTGAGGTACAGGAAGTACCTTCAACTCAACAAAAGATTTTTGTTACTTTTGATCTTTCAAAAGTAAGACAACGCCTACACAATGGCAGTTAAACACAAATCATTATTTGAGGCTGTTTCTGCAGCATCAAACAGCTTCGATAAAGAGATTAAGTTAATAGATATGCAAGACCGTCTCATCAGTGGTTCTGAAAAACCCGAAGATCATTTTGATCGTGCCATCCGCCCGACTTCCCTCGATGACTACATCGGTCAGCCGGTGGTCCGCGAGCAGATGGAAATTTTCATTGGCGCAGCACGTGGCCGTGAAGAAGCCCTTGATCACACCCTGATTTTTGGCCCGCCAGGTCTGGGTAAAACGACATTGGCCAATATTATTGCCCGTGAAATGGGTGGCAATCTCAAATCGACTTCCGGTCCAGTATTAGAACGTGCGGGCGATCTGGCAGCAATGCTGACCAATCTTGAGGAAGGTGATGTTCTGTTTATTGACGAGATTCACCGCTTGTCACCTGTGATTGAAGAAATCCTTTATCCAGCCATGGAAGACTACCAGCTGGATATCATGATTGGTGAAGGCCCTGCTGCCCGTTCGATTAAATTGGACTTACCACCATTTACTTTGGTCGCTGCAACCACACGTGCTGGTCTACTCACTTCTCCACTTCGTGACCGTTTCGGGATTGTGCAGCGTCTGGAATTCTATTCAGTCGATGACCTCACTCATATTGTGAAACGTTCTGCAAGCCTCTTGGATGTTCCAATGACCGAAGATGGCGCAAAAGAAATTGCACGTCGTTCACGTGGTACACCGCGTATTGCCAACCGTTTATTGCGTCGTGTACGTGACTATGCTCAAGTCAAAGGCACAGGTGAAGTCACTCAGGAAATGGCTCAACGTGCATTAGATATGTTGAACGTGGATAAAGATGGCTTGGATACTCTCGACCGTCGTTACCTGTCGATGTTGCTAGAACGCTTTGATGGTGGCCCGGCGGGTGTAGAAGCTTTGGCAGCAGCAATGGCAGAAGATTCAGGTACGCTGGAAGATGTGATTGAGCCTTATCTGATTCAGCAAGGTTATGTGATGCGTACTGCGCGCGGTCGTATTGCGACCAATATGGCTTATTTACAGTTTGGCATAACGCCGCCTGAGCCGAAGTAAGGGTTAAAATTCTTTTGGCTTAACCATTTTTTATCATAAAGAAAAAGAGCTAATTGACTACTGCAATCAATTAGCTCCAAAAGCACAAACTCGAATCTTTATTATTAAGTAGTTTATTTAGCTATTATAGTTATTGCTCTTTAAGCAAATACTTAGGCTATTTCTTTTAAATTTTATCAATAATAATTATGAAATAATCAAAGCAACTTTAATGCCAAAATAGTATTTAACTTAGAGAAATAGTTGAAACTTAGATAATGAAAGATTTTTAAATCAGATACAAATTCCTTTTAATAATTCCCTATTAGTTTGAATTTTTTAAATAAAATAGACCGTTAAATTTTTATAATTACATAATTTTACAATATCTACCTCTGTAAAATTCCCTTTATCAGCAAGTACTAAAAATGAATATACCGAAAAGGTATGAAATCCATATTCAGAGGGTTTTGGTCAAATGTAGTGCATTATGTAATGCTCAGGCATCTCTTTAACTCTATTCAGATTTTTAAGGTTCTCCCTGATATGAACATGCATAAGACGCTTTCATTTTGTCTCCCTCTTTTATTTTGCAGTCAACTGGCTTTAGCAGATTGGGTAGATGATTCTGTTAAAGCAGCCGAAGCGCATACCATCAAACTACGCCAGCATATTCACCAATATCCTGAACTGGGCAATATGGAATTCAAAACCTCGGAATTAGTACAAAAAGAATTAAAGTCCTATGGTATTGAAGTACGTAAAGGCTATGCCAAAACAGGTGTGATCGGCGTTCTAAAAGGTTCAAAACCTGGCCCCGTCATGGCATTACGTGCAGATATGGATGCCTTGCCCATTCAGGAAACGGCAGCTGTACCTTTTGCCAGCAAGCAGAAAGGTATTTATCAAGGCAAGGAAACTTATGTGATGCATGCCTGCGGTCATGATGCGCATACTGCAATGCTATTAGGTGCAGCCAAAGTGCTCGCTACCAATAAAGATAAGATTGCCGGAACCGTAGTTTTTGTATTCCAGCCAGCAGAAGAAGGCGGTGCAGATATTGATAACTTTAGTCAAGGTGATCAGATCGGCTCACGTAAAATGCTGGCTGATGGCGCACTCAAGAATCCTCAGCCTGAAGTGATTTTTGGAATGCATGTGATGGCGGGTATGCCAAGCGGCAATATTTTCTATAAAGATGGTGCAATTCTCAATAGCGCGGATCATTTACGTATACAGGTAGATGGCCATCAGGTACATGGTTCAATGCCTTGGGCAGGTCGCGATCCAATTTATGCTTCTGCACAGATGATTAATAATTTACAAAGTCTGGTGAGCCGCAAAGCAGATCTGACCAAAGGCATGGGCGTGGTCAGTATTGGAAGTATTCAGGGTGGTACCACAGGAAATGTGATTCCTAATCAGGTGAATATGGTCGGTACGATTCGTTCTAACAGTGAAGATGTCCGTCAAGGCATTTTAAAAGACTTGCCGGAAATGCTGGAACACAATGCCGCAGCCAATGATGTCAAAGTCAAAGTAGAAATTGCGCCCTATGCACCTGTTACTACCAATGATAAAACCTTGACCGAGTTGATGCGTCCGACTCTAGCTAAGGTGAATGGTGAAGATAAACTGCATCTACTCGATAACAATGCCAGTGCCAGTGAAGACTTCGCTTATTATGGCAAGCTGATGCCATCATTGTTTATCTTCGTCGGTGCAACGCCAGCAGATCAAGACTCAGCCAAAGCAGCACCGAACCATAACCCGAATTTTATAGCCGATGATGCGACTTTAAAAACCGGCGTAGAAAGTCATGTCCGTTTTATACTGGATTATCCAAAAGTAGCCAATCAGGTACAAATGAGCTGGAAGCAAAATAACAAAAGCTGATTCTTAGTTCCTCCAGCATGAGTGACTGGTCTCATTCATGCTTTTACTTCGCCGTATTAATAAGCAATTGGTCGTTCCGTACTGGCTTAGCCCCTACTCCATCCAGATTTGACATCTTGTGCCATTGGTCTCAAAGCTCACAGTGCTAAACTTTGACGCGCTAAATTGCTTGACTTTTGGAATGAATAAGGCAAATTCTAAGCCTGCTCCAGCCTCCAAAAACAAGCAATAATTTCGTAAAATCTGCATGGAACAAAACTATGGCGAATCACTTTGAATTCAATATCCGCGTCTATATTGAAGATACTGATGCGGGTGGCATTGTCTACCACGCTAACCATATTCGCTATATGGAACGTACCCGTACTGAATGGTTACGTGCTTCCGGAGTGAGTCACTACTGGCATCAATCCGACTATAACTTTGTTGTGCACAAAATTAACGTCAAATATATGCGCCCAATCCTCATGGATGACCTGATTACCGTGACTGCACGTGTCATTTCATGTAAAGCTTCATCATTTGTATTGCAACAAAATATTTATCGTGGTGAAATCATGCTTGCATCTGGTGAGGTCGAGTTGGCATGTATTAGTGCAGACATGAAACCACGTCGTCTTCCTGATGAAATCCGCGAACTGATTCATAAAGAATTGGAACAAGACTAAAAAAATTATTTGGCACACGTAACAGCTATGGCAACTCAGTTAGAATCATCTCTTCAAGTCTCAGATCTTATTTTACAAGCAAGCCCTGTCGTACAACTGGTGATGCTTTCTCTCCTGTTAGCCTCGTTGTACAGCTGGTACCTGATTGCCAAGTTAACCATGAGCTATAAAAAAGCTCAGGCTGATGACAATCATTTCCAGAAAATTTTCTGGTCAGGTGCCGAACTCAAGACGCTTTATAACAATGCCCAGCTCAATTCCAAACGTACTGGTCTGGAAGATATCTTCTATCAGGGTCTGGGCGAGTTCCTTAAACTTAAAAAACGCCATGCTCCAACTGCCCAGTCAATTGAAGGTACTGAGCGTATTCTGCGTGTAGGTTTAAGTCGTGATCAGGGGCATCTGGAACAAGGCTTGGGTGCGCTGGCCAGTATTGGTTCAGTCGCTCCTTATGTCGGTCTGTTTGGTACCGTCTGGGGCATCATGAATGCCTTTATTGGTCTGGCAGATGTCGATCAGGTTACTTTGGCCACTGTCGCACCTGGTATTGCAGAGGCCCTGATTGCAACGGCGATTGGTTTATTTGCTGCAATTCCTGCGGTTTTAGCCTTTAACCATTTCACATCTAAAGGTGAAGCACTGTACTCTGACCGTGCTCTGTTCGCTGAAGAAATGGTGGCTCTGCTGCAACGTCAATCTGTGGGCGCTACGCAGGACAATGACTAATGGCCATTCAACGTTCAGGACGCTTCGAGCGTATTAAAAAACCACTGAAAAGTGACATGAATGTGGTGCCATACATCGATGTGATGCTGGTACTTCTGGTCATTTTCATGGTGACTGCCCCAATGATTACCAGTGGCATCAAGGTCGATTTGCCGCAAGCCAATGGCTTACCAATCGAATCCAAAGATGCGCCTACGATCGTCACTTTAAAAGAAGATGGTACTTATTTTCTGGAATATAAAAATCAGACCACAGGTCCTGTCACCCTAGAGGCTTTGACGCAGACTTTGATAGAAGCGCAAAGCACTGCGGAAAGTGAAAACAAGGTCCTCAATGTCGTGATCAATGGTCATACCACCCGCCCTTATGGCGATGTGATGGCCTTAATGTCAAGCCTGCAGGATGCGGGTTTGTCCCAAGTGGGTTTACTGACCAAGCCATTAGAATAAAGTATGAAAAATTATCAGAAACCACCGTTTCAGAAGAAAGCAATTGCGATTGGGTTTACGTTAGGAATCCATGCAGTTGCTTTGGTGGGCCTGCTTTTTCTGGGCATGAGTAAGCCACCTGAACCGCCAAAACAGATTAAAACGGTCTTAATTAAACCTGAAGACCTCAAGCCGGTGACTCGTGAAGAAACTGAGTTTGAAGAAACTGCACATGAAAATATTGCAGAAGAAATTACCCAAACTGCTGAACCGAGTGTAGAGCCTGCACCTGTAGTGCCAACGGCAGCTGCACCGACACCTCCGGCACCGCAGCCTGCACCAGCACCCCCACAGATCGATATTCAAAAAGCTCAGCAAGAAGCCAAAGCGGCAGAGCTTGCTCAAGCCAAAGCCGCCCAGCAAGCAGCCGAAGCAGCAAAACGTGCTGAAGCCGCCGAACAGGCAAAACAGGCTGCTGCCAAAGCCAAAGCAGAGGCTGCACAAAAATCTAAAGCCGAAGCTGAAGCAGCGCGTAAGGCGGAAGTAGAAGCACAGCGTAAAGCCGATGCTGCGCAAAAAGCCAAACTTGAAGCGCAGAAAAAGGCTGATTTAGCCGCCAAGCAAAAAGCAGAGGCTCAAGCCAAGGCAAAAGCGGATGCTGCGGCAAAAGCCAAGGCAGATGCCGAAGCTAAACGTAAAGCCGATGCGGCTGCAAAAGCTAAAGCAGAGGCGGATGCTAAACATAAAGCTGACGCTGCGGCAAAAGCCAAAGCAGAGGCTGAAGCTAAACGTAAAGCTGACGCGGCTGCGAAGGCTAAAGCGGAAGCAGATGCCAAGCACAAAGCTGACGCTGCGGCGAAAGCTAAAGCAGAGGCCGAAGCTAAACGTAAAGCTGATGCCGCTGCGAAGGCCAAAGCGGATGCTGATGCCAAGCATAAAGCTGATGCCGCTGCAAAAGCTAAAGCAGAGGCGGATGCTAAACATAAAGCTGAGGCTGCGGCAAAGGCTAAAGCAGATGCAGATGCGAAAGCCAAAGCAGAAGCTGATGCCAAAGCCTCTGCAGCCAAACAGGCTGCTGAAGAAGCTGCACAGAAAAAAGCGGAATCTAAGCGAATTGCCTCTACTGCAAAACGTGATTTCGAAAATAAAATCAGACGTGCATGGGATACCCCAGTGGGCTCCTCAGGCCAGAAAGCGACTGCTCGGGTCACTTTGAGCGATAGTGGTTCTGTGGTTTCTGTGGTGGTGAGTGCCAGTGATCCAGATATGAAAGCCAGTGTAGAAGCGGCAGTACGTGCTGCTGCACCTTATCCAATGCCTTCAGATCCGGATGCACGCCGTGAAGCACGAAGTTTTACTTCAACCTTTACAGCTCATTAATGAAAAACAGCCATAATAAAGAAAAAGTGTTATGGCTGTTTTTTTGAGTTAAACTTCAATTGAAACAGATTAAATAATAATCACTCCCCATAGTGATATAACAGTTTGATGATAAATTCGTGGTCTATTTCGCATAAATCCATGCGATGATGTAGCCCAATCACTTATAAATAACTCCGTTGATTTGAGTAAATAACGAATGATGGAAAAGACACGCAAACACCTACTCTGCCTTGCAATCATGACCACTTTGGGTGCGGTCACTGCGACCCAGTCTCAGGCCCAACTGCATCTGGAAATTACCAAAGCTCCTGAAGCTGCTCCTAAAATTGCCATTGTGCCTTTTAGCCAGGATCAGAGTATTTATCCGGTGGTGGAAAATGACCTGAATCGTTCTGGTAAATTTGCCAGTGCCTCGAAGAATTTACCTGCTACAGCACAACTAAATTCGCCAAATGCTGAAGCTTGGGCAGCTGCAGGCGTACCTTATGTGGTGACTGGTTCATCCAAGACCAATCCTGATGGTTCTTATAGCATTCAGTATCAATTGTATGATGTCGAAAAACGTCAATACTTACTGAATGAGTTGCTGACTGTTCCTGCTTCACGTACCCGTCAGGCAGCCCATATGATCAGTGATGCCATCTATCAGGCATTAACCGGTATTCCGGGAGACTTCACCGGCCGTATTGCTTATGTGTTACGTAATCCGGCAACGCCTGATCAGCGTTATACCTTACAGATTGCCGATACGGATGGTGAACAGCCAAAGACCATTTTGACTTCGCGTGATCCAATCCTGTCACCTGCCTGGACACCGGACGCGAAAAAAATTGCATATGTATCTTTTGAAACCAAACGTCCGGCCATTTATGTACAGGATCTGGCGACTGGTCAACGTGAAAAGCTGGCCAGCTTCCGTGGATTAAACGGTGCACCAAGCTTCTCTCCAGATGGCAAGAGCATGCTGTTCACTGCGTCTATGCACGGTAACCCGGAAATCTATCAGATGAATCTGGAAACACGTCAGTTAAAACGCATGACCAACGATAGCGCAATTGATACAGAAGCACGTTATGCACCAGATGGAAAATCATTTATCTTTACTTCAGATCGTGGTGGTTCTCCGCAGATTTACCGCTATGATTTCAATAATGAAAGTACTAAACGTCTGACTTTCCGTGGCGCATTTAATGCCCGCGCGACCTTAAGTGCAGATGGTAAGAAACTTGCATTGGTTCATCGTCCAAGTGGCAGTAACTATAAAGTGGCTGTACAAGATATTAGCTCAGGTGTGACCAATATCCTGACGCCAACCAGCCTGGATGAATCACCTAGCTTCTCGCCAAATGGTCAGATGGTGGTCTATGCCACTCGCGAAGGTAACCGTGGATTGTTATCCATTATGTCTCTCGATGGCCGGTTCCGCATGAATTTGCCAAGTGAAACAGGTGAAGTCCGCGAACCTGCTTGGGCACCAAAATAATAGTTCAATATTTATAAATGCTTTACCCCATAATCAACCTTCATGGAGATGAAGAATGAACAAAGTAAAATTATTTGCACTTCCTTTACTTGCAGCTGCAGTCGTAATGACTGGTTGTGCCAGCCGTAAACCAGCAGCTGAAGTCCAAACTGGCAACCTGGATACCAGTGGCACCACCACTGTAAACACTGAAGGTCTAAGTGAAGATGCAGCTTTAAGTGCTCAAAATATGGCCGGTGCATCTGCTAAAGGTGTAACTGCGGAAAATAAGGCTTATTTAGCTAAACGTGTAGTTCACTTTGACTATGACAGCAGTGAACTGAGCAATGACGATATCCGTACTCTGCAAGCACATGCCCAGTTCCTGATGGCAAATGCCAATTCTCGTGTAGCTCTGACAGGCCATACAGATGAACGCGGTACACGTGAATACAACATGGCGCTTGGTGAACGTCGTGCCAAAGCAGTAGAAAGTTTCCTGATCACTTCTGGTGTAAATGCAGGCCAACTTGAAGCAGTGAGCTATGGTAAAGAAATGCCAGTTAATCCTGGCCATGATGAAAGTGCGTGGAAAGAAAACCGCCGTGTAGAAATCAACTACGAAGCTGTTCCACCACTACTAAAATAAGTGATCATTTAAATAATACATCATTCATAAAAAAGCACTCAATCGAGTGCTTTTTTATTAGAGGGATATTTGAAAGATCAAAGAATAAAATTACTCTTTGCCTTCACCTTCTTCTGCAGTTTGCATGGATTCAATCATGTCGTGTTTATTGAATTTTTTATATTCAGGTTTTGCTTCGTAATCCTTCCACGCTTCTTTCATCTTGTCTTCAGAAATTTCATCGAGATTAATCGCTTCGCTCGGCGTTGGAGTCGCATCAAACTTTAATGTTGTCATCTCTGTGCTCCTATGATCATTTTTTCCTTTGATTCAACATAGCACTTTCCACAGGAGTTGCAAGGGCAAAATCACAACAAATAATTCAGTTTAATTGTCCTTTTCGGACGTTCTCCTCTAAAATATAGCCGTATATCGTTTTGATCTTTTTTCCCCGATTATAAGTCTTGGAGTTTTTCCCTTATGTCATACCGCACCTTATCCCAATTTCTACAACAACAAAGCGGGAACCTCACACCTGAACTTGCACAAGTAATTGAAACAATTGGAAATACCTGCAAGCGTATTGACCAACTCCTGCAAAAAGGTGCTCTAGCGGGTGTATTAGGTAGTGCTCAACATGAAAATGTTCAAGGCGAAGAGCAGAAGAAACTGGATGTGATTTCTAATGATTATCTGATTGATGCATTAAAAGTACATCCACATGTAGGCGGTTTAGCGTCTGAAGAACTGGATGAATTCACTTCAGCTCAGGAAAATGGTCAATATCTAGTATTGTTCGATCCACTTGATGGTTCAAGCAATATTGATATCAACATGTGTGTGGGTACCATCTTTTCAATTCTTCCTGCAAAAAATAGTGTAACTCAGGCAGAAGACTTCATGCAGGCTGGTGTCAATCAGGTTGCTGCTGGTTATGTGCTGTATGGCCCATCAACCATGATGGCACTGACTGTGGGTGCCGGTGTGGTATTCTTCACTTTCGATCCTGAAACTCAAGAGTTTCTGTTGACTTCTGAAGCGATTCAGGTAGCTGCTGATACTAAAGAATATGCAATCAATGCATCGAACCAGCGTCACTGGGAAGCGCCTGTACAGCGTTATATCGATGAATTGCTGGCAGGTAAAACAGGTCCTCGCGCCAAAGATTTCAATATGCGCTGGGTCGCTTGTATGGTCGGCGATATTCACCGTATTCTGTGCCGTAGCGGGATCTTCATGTACCCATACGACTTAAAAGACCCAACTAAAGCAGGTCGTTTACGTTTAATGTATGAAGCCAATCCAATGAGTATGCTGATGGAACAGGCTGGCGGTGCATCAACGACTGGTCGTGTCCGCATTCTTGAAATCGAACCTACAAATCTGCATCAACGTGTTCCTGTCATCATTGGCTCAAAAAATGAAGTTGAGCTTGTGACCAGCTACCACCACTAATTTTTAAACGGCAGTTGATCTTTGATTGACTGCCGTGGACTTTCTTCTTATGCCAACCATCTTCCTTGAATCCAAAGACAATCCTAAAATTAAACACTTACGCGGTTTAATTGAACAGAATTCTTATCGAAAAAAACAAGGACAGACTGTGCTTGAAGGCACGCACCTGTGTCTTGCATGGTTACATGAAAACAAGAAAATCAATTCGATCTTCACGACTGAACATGCTTTAGCGCATCCTGATTTCGACATTATTTTAAACAAATATACCGGTGTGGTCTTTGTCATTGGTGAATCGCTTTATAAGGACCTGAGTACCTTAGGCACTTCGATTGCATGTATGGCGATTGTCGATATTCCAAGCTCAAGCCAGGCACTTGATTTTACGGCTGACACTCTGATCCTTGAAAATGTGCAGGATCCCGGTAATGTTGGCACCCTGCTACGTTCAGCAGCAGCTGCCGGTATTGATCAGGTCATTTGTACTAAGGGTTCAGCATCTCTTTGGTCACCACGGGTATTACGTGCAGGTATGGGCGCGCATTTTTCTTTGCAAACTTTTGAAAATATCGCACTGGAAGATCTTTTACCGCAATTCAAGATTCCGGTATATGTCACCAGCTCACATCGCTCTAGCAGCCTGTACAGTAAAGACTTGCGTAAAGCCTGCGTCTGGATTCTGGGCAATGAAGGTCAAGGCGTATCTGACTATGCCCTGCAACATGCCGAAGCGGTGACTATTCCACAGCCAGGTGGACAGGAATCCCTGAATGTTGCCATTGCAGGCTCTATCTGTTTCTTTGAGATGGTGCGTCAACGTATTTAATACGGTATTTAGGTTACATTGTTTTAATTACAGTCAGTGTATTTATAAAATAGATTACACTACAAAAATAATAAGTTTTATTGTCAACCAAATCGTTATTCCCAACGTTATATGCACATGAACTTGGGAATAATGGTGGGTATCCAATGACAGGATTTTCCATCTCTATGGATTTAGCACCGAAACCGTTGCAGTCACAAGATGCGAGTATTCTAAAGAGTACCGCTGAGTCTCGCCTGAAAAATTTCATGCAGGACGTGACCGGGCGTGCTTTGGTGATGATGGAAAGTGCGACTCAAGGACAACATGGGATCGCAATGGATCTGGTTCAGGAAGCTTTTATTGCTTTGCATAAATCTTATGCAGAGAAAAGCACTGAAGAGTGGTATCCCCTGTTCTATACGATTCTGAATAACAAATTACAGGATTGGCGTCGTAAAGAAGCACGTCGCAACCAGCCCTTTTCCTTTTTCAAAAAAGTCAGCCTTGATGACGACGAAGTCGAATTTGACAATCTGGTAGATGAATCTACGCCCTCACCTTTAGAATTTCTGGATCAGGCAGTAACTGCTGAAGAAATTCAGGAGGCGATTGCCAAATTACCTGTGCGTCAGCAGCAAGCATTTATGCTCAGAGCTTGGGAAGGCTTTGATACTCAAACTACAGCGCAAATTATGAACTGTACAGAAGGCAGTGTGAAAACCCATTATCACCGTGCTATTCAAGGTCTACGTGCCTCTCTAGCACACTTAAATCCATATCTGGGAGGATCATCCGAATGAAGCAAGATGATTTCTTAAAGCAAGTAACTTCCAAACTTGATGGACTGGCACAGCACCACAAAGATAAACCGGTGGTGATGAATCATGTGCTGGAGCATATTCAGGACGCACAACATTCACGCTTTGCATTTCTAAAAATGTCTGGCTTTGCTTTGGCTGCTGCGATTGCTGGCGTGGTAGTGCTACCGAATATTGTCAGCCATAACGAACCTCAGACTCAAGCGGTATCTACACCCAAACTCTCTCCACAGATGCTTGAAGATCTGGAAATGTTAATGGTTTTAGGTGAGGACAAAGTTCCACATGGCAGCTAAAAGATTAGCAATTGCATTTTGTGCATTCAGCTTCCTGCAAACCAGCTTTGCGGGATTTGAACGTTTTTGGATTTTTTCCAAAGATGCCAATACGCAGGTCAACGAAACCTGGGATACACTTTCTGATTCCGAGCAACTGGCATTAATTAAACGTTATCAGTCCTTAAAAGAAATGCCTGAACAGCAACGTATTAATTTACAGCAACGCATGGATTGGTTCACCCAGCTTCCTGAAGCTGAAAAGCAGCGTATGCGTGAAACCTGGCAAATGATGAGCAGCCAGGAACGTAAGGAGTTAGGGGCACGGATGCAAAAAGCAACACCAGAAGAACGACTGGCGATCCGTGAAGAATATATCCAGAAATACCAGCAACTCACTCAACCTAAAACTCATTAATTTAAGTTAAATAAAAAAGCCTCCATCTGGATAATGCCAGTCAGTTAAGCAAATATTAGTAAAATGTAGTAAAAATGAGTGTATGTAAATACGCTCATTTTTTTATGACTTTATCTGAAAATTTAGATTGCACCCTTCAACATTCTTTACCTTCACTT
>NZ_VPDM01000035.1:0-28253 GCF_013417645.1 Acinetobacter sp. YH12236 | reverse complement strand
TCAAACGAACAAATAGAGCAGATAGAGTTTGCACTCAACCATCGTCCTAGAAAAACACTAGGTTGGTATACACCGAGTGAAGTTATGGCTGGTTTTTATACTGTTGCACTTGCCGCTTGAATCCGCCTTTAAACGTAGAAATATGAATTTCCGTTTAAGGATTGATCCAACAACTTTTAAGGCAACAGATGATTTAGGCCGTGAGAGACTCATTTTTAGGATGCTCTTAAGAAGCCTGGATTTGTTAAAAGTTAAGTTTGAAAAAGTCCGTCCGAAGCTTGATGCAAAGGTTTATGAGGAGCTTGAAAGACTAAAAAATGATGCACTAAATGTTGCAAAAGATGAAAGTTGGATTTAAAGCGTATTTTAATTAAAGCCAGCGAGAGTGTTTTTTATTTATTATCCATTGAATTTTCCACTATTTTTATCTTGAAACGAGCCGGTTGTTGTATCCTTGCTCATTGACAGGCAATTGAATTGGATGCGATTGCCGCAAAACCCATATCATGAGTTGTTCAATGTTTCAGACTATCTTCACTGTACTGTTTCCGCTTATTGGCCTGATTACTTTGGGCTATGTATTAAAACAAAGGAAATGGCTGGAAGATAATTTCTGGCGTGGGGCAGAAAAACTTAATTATTTTGTCCTGTTTCCAGTCATGCTATTTTTAAATCTGGCCGTAGCCAAGATTGAAATGGCAGTCATTAAAGATGTGGTTCTGGTGGTCTTTAGCCTTATGGCAGTGGTCAGTATTGCTCTATATGTGATGCGCAAGATTTATCAGATTAGCTATGCACGTTTTGGGGTCTATGTGCAGGCACTCCTGCGTTTTAATACCTATATCGGACTTGCAGCAGTGAATGCTTTATTTCATCAGCAGGGCATGACCATTTTCGCCGTAGTGATGGTGTTATGTATTCCACTGGTCAATATCTTATCTGTACTGGCATTTACCCGTAGTTCAGATATGCAGATCTTCAAAATCCTGATTGATCTGTTAAAGAACCCTTTAATTCTAGGTTCTCTTGTTGGAGGCCTATTTAATCTTTCAGGCTTATCACTCTGGGCCGGGTTTGAATTATTCCTAAAACAGATTGCCTTATGCAGTTTGCCGCTTGGCTTGATGTGTGTGGGGGCTGCCTTACAGTTCCAAGGCTTTCAGAAAGATATCTTACCATTAGGCCTGGCAACTTTTGGGCGTTTATTAGGAATGCCGCTTGCTGCTTTCTTTGTCTGCCAATTATTTGATATTGATCCTCTAACCACACAGGTACTGGTGTTGTTTTTTGCCTTACCTACTGCTTCAGCTTCTTATGTACTGACGCGTGTCTATGGGGGAGATAGCCAGTTCATGGCCAGTGTTATCAGTATGCAAACGGTAGTCGCGGCAGGATCTCTCATGTTGATTCTTTCCTGGTTAATTTAATTTTAGGATCTGAAAGTCGGTCATAGATTGAGAGTTTTCTGGTAAATCAATCCTATAAATAGCCTAAGCAAATATTAACTTTATTGCTTTTCTTAAATGCCTTTCATTGGAGCATAACGAAAGAAAATGAAGCAAAAATCAAAATTAAAAACTTAAAATTCATTTGAAATAGATAGTGTTATTTCTTCTAAATTTATTAAAAGTATCGTTACCGCTTAAATCACGTGAATTAACATAAATAAAAAACTGTAGATCCCAATAAGATGGTATATAAATTGCTCAGGATAATAAAAATATTATTGCAGGAGAGAAATGCTACTGCATTCGCCGAAGGAGCAAGGTCCCAGGAAACTCTCAGGCAAAAGGACTGCAATAATATATTAAACTCTGGAGAGAAGTGTTGAATCACTCACCGAAGGGGGAAGGTTGCCGCATACAGCTATAATGCAGTCACCGAAGCTCTCAGGTACACATGACAGATGGGAAAGACATCACATATTGAGGAGAGGTGTCTATGCGTCATGTTATTGTGGTGGGGGCAGGCATTACCGGTGTGACAACAGCTTATGAGCTCGCTTTACTCGGTTATCAGGTTACGGTGGTTGACCGTCATCTTTATCCCGCGATGGAAACATCCTTTGCTAATGGCGGGCAACTTTCTGCCTGTAATGCAGAAGTCTGGAATCAAAAAGCCACTGTGTTGAAAGGCATCAAATGGATGTCACAAAAAACCGCACCGCTATTGCTTAATCCTTCTTTTAGTCTGCATAAATATAGCTGGCTGATGGAATTTCTAGGTCATATTAAAAACTATGAAACCAATACCCGGGAAACGGTAAAAATCGCATTACTGGCCAGAAAACGTCTGTTTGAAATTGCCGAAATTGAGCAGATTGATTTTGATCTGGAAAAGCGCGGAATTCTACATTTCTACCATAATAAAGCTGATTATGATGTCGCAATTAAGGTCAATGATCTGTTGTGTAGTGGTGGTCTGGAACGTAATGCCATCAGCAATGAAGAAATCAAGCAGATTGAACCTGCATTAACTGGAGATTATTATGCCGGGTTTTATTGCCAGAGTGATGCGACTGGAGATATTCATAAATTCAGTACTGGACTGGCAAATGCCTGTATGAAAAAAGGGGTGAACTTCGAATTTGGTCAGGATGTATTTGCGGTCGATCACCAAGCACAGCATATTACGGTTAAATGCAGACCAAGCCCTGAAAATGTGCATGCCAATGCTGAAGATGTGCTCGAGATTCAGGCGGATGCCATTGTGGTATGTGCAGGCGTAAGTAGTTATCAGTTGGCAGATCTGTTGGGTGAGCGAGTGAATGTCTATCCGGTAAAAGGCTATTCAATTACCGTACAGCTGAATGATGAGCAAAGTCAGCAAAATGCTCCTTGGGTCAGTCTGCTAGATGAGAGCGCCAAGATCGTCTTGTCACGTTTAGGTAAAGACCGCTTACGTGTTGCAGGAACCGCGGAATTTAATGGTTATAATCGGGATATTCGTGTTGACCGAATTCAGCCTTTAATTGACTGGACACAACGCAATTTCGATCTGTGTACTGAACATGTGGTTCCATGGGCAGGTCTGCGTCCCATGATGCCGAACATGATGCCAGTGGTGCGTCGTGGTAGACAGGAACGTGTCTTTTATAACACCGGCCATGGACATTTAGGCTGGACATTATCAGCGGCAACCGCAGCTATGATTAGCCAAGAAATAGCTCAGCATTACCCGGCCTAAGTAAATAGCCCGCTTACGGGCTATTTTTAAAGATCAAAAAATAATTATTTATTCATTAAGCTTCTTCTACCTGAGAAAGAAGGTTAGGATAAAGGGAATCTTTATAAAAACCTCTCCTTTAAGGAGAGGGAATTTCTAGTTTAAATTTTTAAATACATATTCAGGACATCAATAGATAAAAAAAGTCAGCTGTTTAATCATATAAACGATAAATACCACTAAAGCGCTCACAGCCTTTTTGTTCGGTACTGACCGTCAAAATTGCCTTGCTATAGTTAAAGTTATATTTGCAGTCATGCTCATTATCCGTAATCTGGCTTTTAGTTTCGGTCGTGGTATAAGCTAGAAAAGGAATGGTCTGGGTTTCTGCACGATTATTCGGATTGCGGTAAGCAATTCCTTCAATTTTGATGCGGTCTTTCGTCAGCTGATGAATCTTGAGATGAATTGGCTGTTTGGCCATTTGGCCCTGTTCAAACTTGAGATAGTGCTGAGTTAGGCTCTGATTCAAGGAAATATAAATATTGAGGTCATC
Source organism: Acinetobacter sp. YH12236 (assembly GCF_013417645.1). Lineage (NCBI taxonomy): Bacteria > Pseudomonadati > Pseudomonadota > Gammaproteobacteria > Moraxellales > Moraxellaceae > Acinetobacter > Acinetobacter sp. YH12236. Next base: position 24,532 of record NZ_VPDM01000035.1, on the reverse strand, counting down.
CAGACGCTGGTCAAATTGCTGTTTAAAGCAGTCCAGCGTCTTACATTGCTGTAAGCGTGTACTCCATAGCTGCTGGGTATCTTGTAATAAGCGAACAGGCGCATCTGTAATCAGAAAGGCGGTAAAATATTGATCTGTCAGTTTTTCACGCGGTTCATCAAGAGAGACTGAGCAGATCTTTTTCATGGCTGCGTTATTGTTATGATGACTGCTACAGTCCAGCGATTCAGCATGAATGCTGCTAGCAAAAAGGCCTGTCCCGAGTAAAAGTCCCATTATTTTCATCATATTTATATCAGTTTTCAGTAGCATGATCGCTTATACTTTCACTGTGTTACGCTAGGTCTAACTATAGCGAAATAGAAACGTCGTGTACAAGATTTCAATCAGTTATTTCTAAAGGATATAAAAGTGATTGCACAAATTCGTATTGGTCAGGGACTGGATGTACATGCATTTGAAGAAGGTGATTTTGTCACTCTGGCAGGTATTCAGATTCCACATACGCATGGCTTGAAAGCACACTCTGATGGTGATGTGGTTTTACATGCACTTTGTGATGCTTTGCTAGGTGCCTTGGCGCTAGGCGATATTGGCCAGCATTTTCCAGATACCGATCCGCAGTTTAAAGGTGCAGACAGCAAGGTTTTATTAAAGCATGTCTATCAGCTAATTTTGGATCGTGGTTATCGCCTAAATAATGCTGACATCACTGTAGCTTGTGAACGTCCAAAGCTGGCTAAACATAATCTGGAAATGCGTCAGAGCATTGCCAATGTGCTGGATGTGGATGTGACTCAAATTAGTATTAAAGCCACAACCACTGAAAAATTAGGATTTACTGGCCGTCAGGAAGGTATTCTGTCTATGGCAACTGTTCTGATCAGCCACTATAAATAACATCAACCGAAGTTATTGGGATGAATCAGGGATAACTCCAGTTCCTGTGTTGCTTTACGGCCTTGCAGCTGTAGGGCAACCGCATGAATTAAACCGGTCCAGGTTTCATTCGGTTCCCATAGCTGATGCAGATATTCCTGTGCAGTCGGCATGTCCATATCCATATAGTATTGTCGATATAAATACATCAGGCAGCTGACATGATAATTCTGCGTACAATGTACCCAGACCATTTGTTCTTTGACCAGATGATCAATCAGATCCAGTACCAGTAGGCACTGACTATCTGAGGGAGTTTCCCAAGAGATGGGCAATTGGATATAGTTCAAGCCAAGATCAAGACAAATTTTATCTTCATGTAACAGATGATGATCGCTATCTGTTAATGCCACATTGATTACGGTGGATACGCCGTATTCTTTAATCAACCTTAGTTGTTCAGTTGTCGGCTGACCAGAGCTGAACAGATGGTCATGGATGAACTGAAAATTTTCAATTTGACTTAATGCAGTTTCAATTTCATTCATCAGATAAAATTTTCCTTGTTCAGAAATGAAAACGCCATCTTGTCGATGGCGTTTGTCAGTTCGTTTAACGATTAGGTAAAACGTCCTTCAATGCCTCATGCATGTCAAGCAACACTTTTTCTGTGGTCTCCCAATCGATACAGCCATCAGTCACTGATTTTCCATATTCCAGATCACAAAGATTGGCAGGAATATCCTGACGGCCACCTTTCAGGTGACTTTCTACCATAATACCAACAATTGACTTGTTTCCATCAAGAATTTGTTCAGTAATATTTTTTAAGACAAGCGGTTGTAAGTACGGGTCTTTATTTGAGTTTGCGTGGCTGGCATCAATCATGATCTTGCCGCTGACTTTGGCTTTCGCAAGCGCTGCCTCAGCATCTGCAACTGAACCTGCATCGTAGTTAGGTTTGCCATTACCGCCACGTAGAACCACGTGTGCATATGGATTCCCTGAAGTACGAATCACCGCAACCTGACCTTGGTCATTTAGACCCAGGAAGCTGTGACCATGTTTAACAGATTGCATTGCATTGGTCGCAACAGTTAAGCCGCCGTCTGTACCATTTTTGAAGCCGACTGGTGAAGACAGGCCAGAAGACATTTCACGGTGAGTTTGGCTCTCGGTAGTACGTGCACCGATCGCTGACCATGAAATTAAATCCTGATAGTACTGTGGAGAGTTTGGATCCAGTGCTTCTGTTGCACATGGCAGGCCAAGTTCATTCAGCTCCAGTAACAGTTTACGACCGATACGCAGACCTTTCTCAATATTGAAAGAGTCATTCATATCAGGGTCATTGATCAGACCTTTCCAGCCTACAGTTGTACGCGGTTTTTCAAAATAAACACGCATTACGATATACAGGCTATCTTTTACTTTTTCGCTTAAAGCTTTTAAACGTTCAGCATATTCATGCGCAGCCGCTGGATCATGAATTGAACATGGACCAATTACTACAAAAATACGCTTATCCTTGCCATCCAGGATATTACGAATCGTTTCACGACCATGCAGTACGGTTTGATAAGCAGTTTCAGTCAAAGGTAACTCTGCTTTCAACTGAGCAGGTGTTACCAAAGGAATCATGCTTTGGATATTCACGTCATCAATATCTGATGCTGAAATAGGTTTTGACTGTAGTGTATTCATTGCCGTCACTGGTTTGATCATACAAAAGGTTGTTTAATAGCCTGAATATAACATGAATGATGCGTCACTTTGTTATAAAAAAGATGAATACTTCTTTGAAAAAAAAGTGATGAATCCATGCTTTAGTTTAAACAGCAACTGTTTTTTCTACTACTGTTACCAATTCAGGTTGGGCGGGTTGCACCGGTTTTGACTTGACTGGATTCACAATGAAATTCACGCCAAGACAGAACAGGGTAATCCCAAGAATTTTACGGATAATTTTCTCTGGCATACGTGAACTGATCAGTGTTCCAATCACAATCGCTGGAATAGAACCGCAAAGTAACCAGCCTAATAAAGTAAAGTCTACATTACCTGCACTCATATGGCCCAGACCTGCGACTAAAGTTAAAAGTACAGCATGTACTACATCCGAACCGATAATACGGATCATGGGTAGATTCGGGAACATCAGGATCAAGGCCATAATACCGAAAGCACCGGCACCGACAGATGACAGGGTCACAAACACGCCCAGTACAATACCCATGATCACGATCAAGACACGTTTATTGCCAGATTTAAAGTCAACTTTGTCTAGATCCTGAGTCATATCAGGCAGTTCTTGTTTGCGGTATTTATTAAAGAACTTTTCAATAGAATTGCGGAATACAATAGATGCACCAGTAAGGGTCAGCATAAAGCCCAATACCATGGTCAGCGTTGCTTTATAATGTGTCGATTGACTGAGATAATTCTCTAGTACCCAGTGGGTCACAAATGAGGCAGGGATACTGCCGATCGCCAGCCAGATCACAATGGGCCAGACAATATTCATTTTCTTAGCATGAACCAGTGAACCACAGAATTTAGAAATTGCGGCATAAAGAAGGTCTGTACCAATCGCGATATGCGGTTCAACCCGAAGCAGTGTAATCAGGATTGGGGTCATCAACGAACCGCCACCGACACCGGTAATCCCAACACAGAAACCAACCAATACACCTGCTAAAATAAATTCAATCGGACCAAACATGCATATATGCCAAAATCAAAAAACGAGCATATCTTATGACTTTTAAATATAAGTCGTTGTCTTGATTATTGATTTGCTTATTCTAAAAAGAGATAAAGACTATAAAATTTAAAGTAATTCATCCTGATTTATATTTTAATTTGAATCATCTAGCATACCTTTCTATTGCTAAGTATGAAAATTGATAAAGCTTCTGCAAAATGCCTTTTTATTTATTTGTTTAAAGATCAGCCGCTTTAAATTTATTTTAATTTTTAAGCTGGGCTAAGGCGCGCGCATTGTCCAGATTCCAGTAGTTTAATTATTTGAGGTAGCCAAGATTTGTGAGTTCAACACTTAGGCATGCTCAAATCATGCTTTATGATAGAATCTGAACGGAATTAATTTGTCTCATTTGAGGGAATACACTTGCAGAATCGGAAACTTAAAATCGGAATCGTGGTGGGAGAGGTATCGGGAGATACGCTTGGTGCGAAGCTCATCCGTAGTTTTCGAGAGCAGGGTATTGATGCAGAATTTGAAGGGATTGGTGGGCCGCAAATGCTGGCTGAAGGCTTCAAGAGCTACTATCCAATGGATATTCTCTCGGTCATGGGCATTGTTGAAGTCCTGAAAGATATTAAAAAACTGTTTGCGGTTCGTGATGGTCTGGTCGAGACCTGGACGAAAGATCCAGTCGATGTGTTTATCGGTATTGATGCGCCTGATTTTAATTTGCGTCTTTCCAAAACCCTGAAGCAAAAACAGTTACCGATTAAGACCGTGCAATATGTCAGTCCTTCGGTCTGGGCATGGCGTCAAGGCCGGGTACATGGTATCAAGGCCAGTATTAATCTGGTACTGTGCCTGTTTCCATTTGAAAAAGCATTTTTCAAGAAATGGGATGTTCCGGCTGCCTTTGTCGGTCATCCATTGGCAAGCCAGTTACCCCTAGACAATAATCTGGCTGAAGCGCAGGCAGAACTGGGCTTAGATCCTGCACAAAAATATATTGCACTGCTGCCAGGTAGCCGCCGTGGTGAAATTGAACGCTTAGGACCATTGGTACTGGATGCAGCCAAAATTCTGCATCAGAAATATCCGGATTATACGTTTCTGATTCCCGCCATTAATGAGATGCGTAAACAGCAGATTGAAAACTTGCTGGCACAATATCCTGACAGTTTAAAAGCACATATCCGCCTGATGGAAAATACCAGTAGTGAGTCAAAAATTGGCCGTCAGGTGATGAATGCATCTAATATCATTGCGTTAGCTTCAGGCACTGCGACACTGGAAGCCATGTTATTGCATCGTCCGATGGTGACCTTTTATAAATTGCACTGGCTGACTTATCAGATTGCCAAATTGCTGGTCAAAATTCCTTATTTCTCGTTGCCAAATATCATTGCTGGTAAAAAAGTCATTCAAGAATTAATCCAGTCAGAAGCAACGCCTGAAAACCTGGCTGCTGAAATTGAAAAATTGATGGATATTGAAGCAGCTCAAATTCAGGTGATGCAGCATCTCACCATGCACAAGCAGCTGCTTTCCGGCAACAGTGAAGATCCTGTCAAAGCGGTACTAGCCTTAGTCCAATAAAGGCGTCTTGCTTTTTTGACAGGCAATACGGTATCGGGTCGGGGTTTGTTCAAACTGTTTTTTAAAGCTTTGACTAAACGCCGTTTCCGAAGAATAGCCCACCAGATAGGCGATCTGCTGAATGCTAAATCCGCTATTTCTGAGATATTGTGCTGCCAGGCGAAGTCGATGCTGTTGCAGATAAGCCAATGGTGGCTCACCAACAATCTGGGTAAACAGCTGGGCAAATTTGGAACGCGACATATGGCATTGTTCAGCCAGGCTTTCTACGGTCCAAGGCTGTTCTGGTTTGCCATGAATTGCTGCCAAGGCATTAGATAGTTCAGGATGCGAAAGAGCATTCAGCCAGCTCGAAGCATTTTCCAGATTCAAAATATAATCTCGTACGCATTCAATCAGTAAAATACTGACCAGATGATCCAGAATTTTGTCTCGTCCCGGACGAAGTTGCTGGGTTTCCAATGCCAGAAATTGCAAACCAACTTGTAACCATTCTGGTGCTGTATCTCCCAGAATATGCTGAATGTGCAGAAATTTAGGTAAAGCACTCAGTAGCGGTTTCGCCATCTGGATATCCAGATTGGAACGAATCGCCAGGATAAAACTGCGTTCTGCTGAATGGGTGATATTGAGATCCACACATTGCTGTGCATGAGTCTGAAAATAAGAATTGATCGAATGATGTTCAGAAAAATCCGCATTGCCGGGACTAGAAATCCGATGGGCAGAACCAGCAGGCAATAACACCAGATCACCTTGTTGCAGCTCAAGCAGATCGCCATCTTTGAATATTAATTGCGCTTGACCCTGTAATAATACATAAGCCAGCATGGACGGTTCATACTGATAATCAAACCCGCCTGGATGAAACACATTGAGGTAGAGATATTCGGATTTTTCCAGATGAATATCATCAAAAATTTTACTTAAAGCATCCATGCTTGACTCTATTCTTTTGTTTTAATTCATTTAATTAAATTTAAATAGCCCAGTCTTGTGATTTAAGGCCAAGATTTGGCCTAATGCGCCAAAGACGCTGACATAGTTTTTCTGGACGTTCAATACTGTTCGCTAATGCTGAAATATTCAACTATATGTGCAGAGTAACATAAAAAAGGAGGGTCGCAATGAATGCCCCTGCACAAATTAGCAAAGCTCAGTTCACGCAGGATGCGTCAGCGCTGAAAGGTGTCCAACTGGATAAAAAACGTTTTGGCTGGCTGCTGAGTCCCGGTTTGCCTGTGATCGGTATGGGAATTCTGGCTGGCTATCATTTTGGCCCCAAAGCCACTAAAAAAGTCTTTGCGATGGGTGGGCCTTTATTATTACATGTGATTATCCCAACATTAGATGCTTTAATTGGTGATGATGCCAATAATCCAAATGATGAGCAGATTCAGGCATTGGTCAAAGATCCTTATTATGACCGGATCGTGAAGATGTTTATCCCATTGCAAATGGCTGCCAATGCTTTTGCAGGCTATGTCGTATCCCGTCCAAATGTTTCTCTGGTCGATCAGGTTCTACTTGGCGTTTCTATGGGGGCGATCAATGGAATCGGTGTGAATACTGCACATGAGCTGAGCCATCGCCCTCAGAAAAAAGACCATTACTGGTCACATGCCAGCCTGATGCCGCTGGCTTATAACCATTTCCGGATTGAGCATCCTTATGGACATCATAAACGGGTGGCGACGCCAGAAGACCCGGCATCTTCGAAAATGGGAGAATCCTTTTACCGTTTCTGGCCACGTACTGTATTGGGTGGCTTGAAATCAGCAATTCAGATAGAAAAAAGACGTTTGGAACGTAAAGGCTTAAAATTTTTTAGTCTGGAAAATGAGTTATTTCATGGCTGGGCGATGAGCGCAGGTTACCATGCCTTAATGCTGAAAACGTATGGCAAGAAAATCATTCCTTATACGCTGACCCAAGCCTTTTACGGCATCAGCCTGTTTGAGATCGTGAATTATATCGAACACTATGGATTGAAACGCGGGCAAAAAGCAGATGGTACCTATGAGCGAACCTTGCCCGAACATAGCTGGAACAATAACAACATCGTGACCAACCTGTTCCTGTACCAGTTACAACGCCATTCGGATCATCATGCCTATCCAAGCCGACCATTTCAGGCATTGCGACATTTTGATGAAGCACCAGAATTACCAAGTGGTTATGCCACCATGCTGATACCGGCACTGATTCCACCATTGTGGTACAAGATGATGGATCAACGTGTGTATCAACATTATCAAGGCGATCTGGCTAAAGCGAATATTCTGCCTTCGAAACGTGCCAAGCTGCTTAAGAAATTTGGTCTAAAAGACACTGCGGCTTGATGATGTAAACAAATAAAAAATGCGCCATTCGAGGCGCATTTTTTATTGATTTTTATTTAGAACCAGTCACTTTGCATATTTAGACAGGTGTCATCGAAGTTCATCAGTAATTTGGCCTGATGTTCAATTTCAGGCAGTTCCCAATGAATAAAATATTGAGCTGCCTGAATTTTACCGGCCAGAAAGGCTTGATCTTCCTGTTGAGAAGATGTGCCAAATTTAAGTTGAGCCTGATTGGCCATTTCCAGCCACAACCACGCGATAATAGTTTTGCCCATCATATCCAGATATAGCCCAGAATTGGCCAAAGCTTCACTAACTTTGTCTTGATGCAGAGCCTGACCTAAAACCTGTGTGGTTTTTTGCACAGTGACAAGATGCTGTTTATAGACATCTGCCAGTTCTGTTAACTTGCTATCCTGAATCTCAGACAAGGTTTTCTGGATGCGTTGCATGAGCAGGGTCAGGCCTTTGCCATTGTGCTGCCAGAGTTTACGGCCTAATAGATCCAGAGACTGAATCCCATAAGTGCCTTCATGAATCGGATTAAGACGGTTATCCCGATAGCATTGCTCAACCGGATATTCACGCGTATAGCCCGCACCACCCAAGACCTGAATCGCTAGATCATTGGCTTTAGGACCATAGGCAGAAGGGAAGGACTTGACCACTGGTATAATGAGATCGAGTAAAATGGCACTATTTTCCTCTTGTGCAGCCTGATGTTCATCAATTAAGCGGGCTGCAAATAAGCACAGCGCCAAAGCACCTTCAACATAAGACTTTTGTGCCAATAACATGCGTTTGACATCCGTATGCTCAATGATATTTACGGGCTTGGCATCAGGTGTCTTTTCATGAACCGGACGACCTTGAGGGCGGTTTTTAGCATAGTCCAGAGATTCCAAATAGCCGCGATAACCAATCATGGCTGCACCGAGACCGACACCGACGCGCGCTTCATTCATCATCTTGAACATATATTTTAAACCTTGTCCCACTTCACCAATTAAATAGCCTAAGCAACGATCGTTTTCCCCAAAGCTTAGAACTGTTGAAGTTGTGCCGCGATAGCCCATTTTGTGTAGCAGGCCAGCCAGATGGACATCATTGGATTCACCTACAGTTCCATCTGTATTGGTTTTGAATTTCGGCACGATGAATAGGGAAATACCTTTTACCCCTTGCGGAGCGTCTTGGATACGAGCCAGAACCAGATGCACAATATTTTCAGTAATGTCCTGATCACCACCAGAAATAAACATTTTCTGGCCTTTAATTTTGTAGCTTCCATCTGACTGAGGAATCACTTTAGTGGTCAGATCTCCCAAAGAGGAACCCACATTCGGCTCGGTCATCGCCATAGTTCCAGCAAAGCGGCCACTTAGCATATGCGGCAAGAACATTTGTTTTTGTTCTGGAGAGGCAAAGGCTTGAATCAGATTTGCTGCAGCGGCTGTCAGAAAAGAGTAGGCAACAGTCGAAGGATTTGCCGACATGAAATAGGCATTACAGGCCATATTCACCAAAGTCGGCAATTGCATGCCGCCGTCTGCGTAATCATGCTGGGCGCAGAGTAGACCAGCATCAGCAAATTGTTGCCATGCTATTTTCACTTCATCAATGGTCTTCACCTGTTTGCCATCAAAGCTCGGTTCTTGGTGATCAGCCTTGGCATTATGCGGCGCAAAATAATCGGTCGCGATGCCTTTTGCCGTTTCTAGGATGCTATCAAAAGTATTTTTGTCATGGTCCTGATAGCGTTCCAGTTCAGTTAAAGCTTCAAGTTTGAAGACATCATAAAGCAGAAAATTGAGGTTTTTATCATTAATCAGCTGAGTCACGGTACGGTCCTGAATATGCAATCCTTGAGATAGCATTAAGACTAGCAGTTGCATTTATCAAGGGGGATTGTCAATAATGACATGAAACGGGTGAAAAACGACAAATAGAAAAATATGCAACAGGTAGTGATTTTAGGCTTTGATGGTGCTTTGGCTTCAGCAATTACAGGTGTCGTCGACTTATTTGCCATGGCTGGCGTCAGCTGGAACCGGATTCAGCAGCAGGATGTACAACGTCTATTTAAAGTCAAGATCGCCAGTCCAGATGGACAACCAATTCGTTGTATTAACGGTCTGGAATTGCAAGCTCATTGTGCGTATAAAGAGATTCAAACTGCCGATATTTTGGTAGTGCCGACTATCGCCGCACCTATTCCAGAGGTACTGGATGAAAACCCAGGCCTGATTCAGTTTTTAACTTCTGCTCATGCACAATCCACCTTAATCGCTGGAAACTGCACCGGGAATTTCTTTCTGGCAGAAGCTGGTATTTTAGATGGTCGTGTGGCGACAACGCATTGGGGCTTTCAGGATATATTTCGTGCACGTTATCCTCAGGTCAAACTCAATGCCGATATGATGATTAGCCGGGATCAGAATATTTACTGTGCAGGTGGAGGCTTGGCCTGGTTTGACCTAGGCTTGCATCTGATCGAACGTTTCTATGGTTTTGAAGTTGCCATGCAATCTGCCAAATCCTTTGTGATTGATTATCGACGCGATAGCCAATTGTCTTATTCCTTAATGAAGATTGGTCAACCTCATCATGATGAACTGGTGCAAAAGGTTCAGGACTGGTTAGAGCAGCATTTTCATGAAGAGTTTACTTTAAATGCGCTGGCAGAACGTTTTAATGTCACCACTCGTACTTTAATCCGGCATTTTAAGCAGGCGCTAAATATTGCACCGAATCAGTATCTGCAAGCCATTCGTATTGAAGCGGCACGCAAACGGCTTGAGGAAACTGATCAGGCCATAGATCTGATTATGCAAAATGTCGGCTATCAGGATCCAAGTTCATTTCGGCGTTTATTTTATAAGAAAACAGGGTTAACACCTTTAGAATATCGCCGTCGTTTTAGTCGACGTTTCTAGATTTTGACAAAAAGAGAGATTCGAAAAGCTCTCTTGGCATACATATTAGCTAAAGACGTCTTTACGTAAATAATGCGTATAAATGGTTGAAGCGATGCTTTGCAGGAAGCCGGTGAACATAATCCAGTAAATAAAAACTTCACGTTCTAACCATTTTAGTCCGAAGCCTTCAAATCCGATGATGATCAAAAAGGCTGAACTAATCCCCAAAAATAAAATGTTATAGGATAATGACTTCTGCTTTAATAAAATCATTGTTCCTCTTTCGTCTTTGGCTTCCTGTGAGCATTCAAAGCGTATTTTATATATTTCACAGCAAATCACAGCCACCACAATACTTAAGATACTACCCATCAATACCCAATATAGTGTCATGTTACTTCCTCGGCATAACTAAACAGTTCCTCAATCGTCGTTTCAAGTGCATTTGCTAACTTGAATGCCAGAATCAAGGAAGGGTTGTACTTCTCTTTTTCTAATGCGGCAATCGTTTGGCGGCTGACTGCCACTGCATCAGCAAGCTGTTGTTGTGTCCAACGTTTTTTAGCACGGAACACGATGATGTCATTCTTTAACATGTCTTTACTCCAACATCATTCAAAATGTAATATATATTTAACATTATGTAAACTATATATTTCATAATGATAAAAATAAGTGTTATTTAAAAGATTGAGATATAAAAAACGGGCTAAATGCCCGTTTAAAAATTTTTGAATCAGCTGGTTTAAGCTTTGACTGAGGTCGATTTAACCTTGCGGCCATGCAGCAGGTAATACCAGATCAGACAACTAAAGGTAAGCACTGCGGAAAACAAATAAAGCTGACGATAACCCACCTGATCCAGCAGCATACCGAGGAAATAAGGTCCGAAACCAAGACCGGCATCTAGTGCAATAAAGAAAGTCGAGGTCGCCAGACCCATCCGTTGCAAGGTGGTACTTTTCACGGCAATAGTTTGACACACTGACTGAATATTACCGAAACCAAAACCTAATAACGCGGCACTCGCCAGTAACATCACAGAGTTTTGTGCCTGACTCAGCATTAGAATACCTACTGCCATAATCACGATTGCAGGATAGATAATGATGTTTTCACCTTTACGATCCATTAATGGGCCAGTAAATGGACGCGACAGCAGAATGGCAAAAGCATACATCAGGAAGAAGAAAGAGGCTGCTTCGACCAGATTGATGTCTTTGGCATAGAAGTGGATAAAGGACAATACGCCTGAATAACAGGTAGCCACCAGCAGGACAATGATAGCAATCGGCAAGGCATTCGGCTCTACATACTGAGCGAGCTTACTGGCAGATTGTGGAACAGAGGAAGTCAATGTACCACTCGCTTTAAGGCGCGGCGGCTGGATAAACAGACCGCAGATCAGGCAGCTGAACGCAACGATAGTGGTGAAGATAAAAATCACCTGATAATTAAAATTCGTCATCAGCCAAATCCCGACAAAAGGACCAATCGCTGTACCAAGCGTACTGCTCATACTGAAATAACCAATACCTTCACCACGTCGTGTTGCTGGAATGGTTTGCGCAATTACTGTGCCGAGTACGGTAGATGCCATACCCATCATAAAGCCGTGTATCAGACGAATACCCAATAACACTTCTAGTTTGGCCGGAATCATATAAAGTCCGGAAAATAGCAAAAAGCCAGTCAGGCCAATCACCAGGGTATTTTTCAGTCCTAGACGATTCAGCAATTTCCCAATAAATAAGCGTCCAATTAGCGTTCCGACAATAAACAGACCGGATACCAGACCGGCTTGTGCAGTCGATGCTCCCAGTTCAGCGACCGAGAAACCGACAATCACAATCACCAGCAGGTAAAACACCAGAACGAGCTGGAAATTAACCAGACTGACCAGGACGAAATTAGAGGTCCATAAGCGGGCTTGATCTTGGCTCATTGTGGTGTTTCCTGAGATGAAGGATGTAATTGCTGAATCAGCTGTACCAAAGTGTTTTTACTGCTTTGCAGATCATGTGCGTCAATCTGTTGCAGTAACTGATCTTCAAAAGCATCAATCTGTTTGGAACACAGGTTAAAGGTTTTAACCCCTTGCTCGCTGAGTTTAAATAATTTCTGACGTTTATCTTCGGTTTCGATCTGGCAGATTAAGTCGAGTTCACTTAAATGCTGGATACGTTTGGTTATGCTTGGTTTTGAAACATTTAAATAGCTTGAAATATCAACCAACGTGCATTGCTGTTGGGATTGAATGGTATAGAGCACTTGCCATAAGGAATAATTAAGTTGGGAGGATAATAAAATAGTATTGATTTCATCACTCATGAGTCGTGCGCAACGCAGCAACAGTGAACGAAATCTGGAAGAGGGTTGAAACATATAGTTAACCTGGCTAACTAAATTGTGCCTAATTTACGCCTCTATATTGAATTAGACAAGAGGGAAATTTTGAAAATTTTTGCATGGTTAACGTCTTTTTGACTAAGTTATTACAAGTCTTTAACCTGATTAAAAAACAATCAACAAAAGACTACATACTTTTAAGAATGATTCAGCCTAAGCTACCTAAGCACTAGAAAAATCCATCACTTAATAACTGAAGGGCAGATATGCCAAATAACACTGCATAGGTGAAGTTTATGACTCTGGGTTTAACTGCATTAGAGTTAGCACGAATACAGTTCGCCTTTACTGTATCTTTTCATATTATCTTTCCTGCAATTTCAATCGGATTAGCAAGTTTTTTGGCTATTCTGGAATGGCGCTGGTTAAAGACTAAAAATCCGATTTTTCAGGATCTGTTCAAGTTTTGGGTCAAAATTTTCGCCGTCGCATTTGGAATGGGCGTCGTATCCGGTGTGGTAATGAGCTATCAGTTCGGAACCAACTGGAGTGAGTTTTCCCGGGTCGCTGGAAGTGTGACCGGACCCTTGCTGGCTTATGAAGTTTTAACTGCGTTCTTTTTAGAAGCCGGATTCCTGGGCATCATGCTCTTTGGCTGGGATCGGGTTGGCCCACGAGCGCACTTTTTCTCCACTTTAATGGTCGCAATCGGCACCTGTATTTCCATGTTCTGGATTTTATCTTCCAATAGCTGGATGCAGACCCCCCAAGGTTTTGCGATTGAAAATGGCCTGATCGTCCCGCAGGACTGGGTAGCGATCGTATTTAACCCGTCTTTTCCTTATCGTCTGGCCCATATGGCAATGGCCGCCTTTCTGGTTTCGGCCTTACTTGTAGCCTCAACAGCGGCATGGCATCTGATCAAGGGCCGTCGTGATCCTTTAGTCAAAACTTCGTTTTCCATGGCTATGTGGCTGATTCTGGCACTTGCACCTTTACAGATTTTTGTGGGGGATATGCATGGTCTGAATACACTTGAACATCAGCCAGCCAAACTGGCCGCGATGGAAGGCCATTGGGAAACCAATCATGATGAAGGAATGCCTTTATACCTGTTTGGGATTCCAGACATGCAAGCTGAAGAAACCAAATATGCAATTGGTATTCCTAAATTGGGTAGCCTGATTCTGACGCACTCTATGGACGGAAAAGTCACGGGGCTTAAAGATTTTGCGCCTGAAGATCGGCCCAATTCACTGGTCGTGTTCTGGAGTTTCAGGATTATGGTCGGGCTGGGTATGTTAATGCTTATGCTTGCACTATGGGGGCTATGGTCACGTACTCGAGGACGTTTTTATGAGTCACGTGGACTGCATCGTTTTGCACTCATCATGGGTCCATCCGGATTTCTTGCCATGCTGGCAGGCTGGTTTACCACAGAAGTCGGCCGTCAGCCTTGGGTTGTCTACGGCATTATGCGGACCAAAGATGCATTATCACCAGTGTCTGCTGAACAGGTGGGTCTAACTCTGATTATTTTTGTAGTAGTGTACTGCGTCGTTTTTGGCGTGGGAATTTTCTACATGTTGCGCCTTATGCATAGAGGTCCAGAATTTATTCATTCCAGACCGCACCATGAATCGGATAGCGATGTGGTTCAAGCTTCCCGTCGACCATTGAGCAGTATTCGCGAACGTATTGAAGAGGTTCCTGAACATCCGGATCAGGAGGATAAAAAATGATTGATTTATCATTAATTTGGATTGCGATTATTGGCTTGGGTGTACTGGTCTATACCATTCTGGATGGTTTCGATCTGGGCATTGGCATTCTATTTCCATTCTTCCCGCATCAGGATGAACGCGATGTCATGATGAATACGGTCGCTCCGGTCTGGGATGGTAATGAAACCTGGATGGTTCTAGGGGGCGCCGGATTATTTGCTGCCTTTCCATTGGCTTATTCGACGGTACTCTCAGCGCTATATATGCCCATTATCCTGATGGTGATCGCCTTGATTTTTCGTGGTGTCGCTTTTGAGTTTCGTTTTAAGGCGAATAAAAGCAAACACTGGTGGGATAAAGCCTTTATTGGAGGATCGATCGTTACCAGTTTCTTGCAAGGGATGATCCTGGGTGCATATATTCAGGGGATTGAAACACGAAATGGTGTCTATGTAGGCGGTGGTCTGGACTGGCTTAGCCCATTCAGTATCTTTACCGGAGTCAGTGTCGTGGTGCTATATGCAGCATTAGGCTGTGGATGGCTCATTTATAAAACCGGTGATGATTTACAGGATCGCATGTTTAAACTGATGCCGAAACTGATTATTGCCTTACTGATTATTTTAGGCGCTGTTAGTGTTTATACGCCGTTGACCCATCCGCAAATTGCGGAGCGTTGGTTCAGCCAGCCACAATTTACCTACTTTATGCCCGTACCGATCTTGGTCATATTGTTTACCTGGCTGGCCTTACGCGCCTGTAAAAGACGCAGTGAACTAGGTCCATTTTCCTATATGCTGGTGCTGGTATTCCTGGCATATACCGGTTTTCTGATTAGTCTGTGGCCATATATTATTCCGCCATCAGTCACGATCTGGCAGGCAGCGGCACATGAAAATAGTCAGTTATTTGCCTTGATTGGTGCCTTGATTCTGATTCCGATTATCGTGATTTATACCTGTATGTCCTATTGGGTATTCCGACATAAGGTACGTGTTGGAGATGATGGTTATCATTAAGGAGCAGTTATGACACGCAAACAGATAGTATGGTTTGTCGGCTTATGGCTTGCAGGTTTTTTGACACTAGCACTTATTGCAGGGGCATTCCGCTTTCTGGTGCATTTGGCCTATTAGGTATATTAAATGAACAAAGAAAAGGGATTTGTTAGTACAAATCCCTTTTTATAGGCTAAATTTTTGATTTTTAAAATATCAAGATGAGGCTTTGATCTGTTTACGATAAACACTTGGACGGACAGGGCGGCTGTTTTTCCATAACCCTTTTTTCTGCTTTTTGGCTTTATTCTGTAGTTCCATCATATAGCGTAAATGGTTTTTATCCCGGATATATTCCTCATAAACCCATGCCGCACCACGTTTCACAATCTCTTCATTAATATTCTTGCGATAACGATAGACCACACCGACACAGCGACCATAACGGTCAATATCCGTAATTTGTACCCGAATCATTTTATTTTTAACCATACTTTGAACCAGGCGTAGTGATTCCTTACCATAGGCCTGTGAAGATTCAGGTGCATCGACATAGGCAAAACGTAATTTGGTCTCAGAGCGACGGATATTAAAACGGTAGCAGGTGAGGGTGTCACCATCACTGACCGCACTTACCCGGCACCAATATTTCTTACCTTTCTTAAAGGGGCGAAATAGGTCCTTTAAATACACCGTAATTTTATGCAGCAAATAATAAGAAAAACACAGAAGTACGAAGCCCAGCACAATTTGCCAGGTGGTGGAGAGATGTAACAAGGGCAAGATCCAAATCAGCAAAAACAGCCGCATAAACACAGCTAAAAGTTGAGCCATTTTAGATCAAAGCCACTCCGCATAGGGCTTAAAAAGCCATCAATCAGTGTTTAGTTTTGTACCGATAAAATAGCCTAAGCACTATCAAATTAGGCCAATCTCAATCCTAAAACCTGATAATAAAAATAGCCTAAGCAAGTTTAAATTATCTCATAAATAGCCTAAGCAAAAATTTTATAAATTTCATTTCTCAAAAATTGATGTCTTTTATTCTCCTGCAAATCTTTATGCCAATACATCCCCATATTAATTTTCGGCAGTTGTACAGGAACGTCAAAAATATTCAGACAGTTTGCTAACTGTAGATGAGTCAAAACATTTTTAGGAATTGTCAGCATGGCAGTCTTTTGCTGTTCCAGAATTTGCAGGGCTGTGGAATAGTGCTGACAACGTAAAAAAATCTGTCGGGAATAATGTTTTCGACTTAAATATATATCTTCAACTAAAACTCCCGTACGGCGTGAGGAAACACCAATATGAGGTGAGGCCAGATAAATCTGTTCATTCATTTCTGTTCGTTGTGTACAGACCACGAACTCATCCTGTACCAGTCGTTCAAACTGAATTTTTTCACTAATACTTTGCTCCAGATCAATAACAAAATCGACCTGTTGAGAGGCGAGATCTGCAGCAATATTTTTACGGTCGAGTTTCATGCTACTCAGTTGAAGATCCAGGTTAATTTTTTGGAAATGTTGAACCAGTTTAGGAAATATCATGGGTTCAATTTCGTCATGTACAGCAATTTTTAAGCTATGAATCGATTCCGGTCTGAATTGCTGATGCTGCATCGAAATATTCTGAATCGTAAAAAGTGCATTTTTAATTTCAGGATAGATCTGATCCGCAAACGGCGTAGGTTGCATCTTGCTACCAGTTCGCACAAATAAATCATCTTGTAAATGCTGTCTTAAACGTTGTAAAGCATGACTGGCCGCTGACTGGCTTATCGATAGAATTTGCGCAGCTTTAGAAATACTGTTTTGTTCGTAAATGGCAATAAAAAGTGGATAAAGATTAATATCAATACGATGAAAATTTCGTAGATCCATCACGGTTTTTGAATGAATACTATGCATACTACTATATGGAATTAAATCATTTTATTCATAATAAGTTTTGGGTTAAGGTGTTGTAAAGCGTATGAATTAGAATATTCAGAGGGATAAAGCAATGTTTGAGCTGTCAGCACGTGCACAGGATTATTTAAATAGAACAAAAAAGTTTATTACTGATGAAATTGAACCTGTCGAGGCTGATTTCTGGCATCAGGTGCATGAACTGAATCAAGGCGGTGACTGGACCAAATGGCAATGGCCGGCAGAACTTGAAACATTGAAAGATAAAGCCAAAGCGGCAGGTCTCTGGAATATGTTTTTGCCTTGTCCAGAATTAGGTCAGGGATTATCCGTTCAGGAATATGCGCATATCGCTGAACTTTCTGGACGAAGCTTAATTGCACCTACCGTCTTTAACTGTAATGCACCAGATAGCGGCAATATGGAAGTATTGTGGCGCTATGGTTCTGAAGAACAAAAACAGCAATGGTTAATGCCACTACTGGAAGGGAAAATCCGTTCAGTGTTCTGTATGACTGAACCTGCAGTGGCTTCTAGTGATGCTACCAATATGCAGGCGACGGCGGTAGTTGAAGGTGATGAAATTGTTTTGAATGGTCGTAAATGGTGGTCTTCGGGTTTGGGTGATCCAAATGCCAAAATCATCATCTTTATGGCACATACACCGGATGAATCCAAAGACCGTCATCATCAGCATTCCATGGTTTTAGTTCCAGTCGATACTGCAGGCGTAAAAATCGAACGGATGCTTCCAGTCTTTGGTGACTATGATGCACCACATGGCCACGGCGAAGTCAACTTTGATAATGTTCGTGTTCCAGTTTCGAATTTTATTGGCGGTGCAGGTCAAGGCTTTGAAATTGCCCAAGGTCGTTTAGGGCCAGGCCGTATTCACCATTGTATGCGTTGCATCGGTGCTGCTGAAAAATCATTAGAGTTGATGATTGACCGAGGTATGAGCCGTACCGCATTTGGTAAAGAGATTTTAAAACTGGGTGGTAACCTGGAACGTGTCGCAGAAGCTCGCGTTGCCATTGATCAGGCTCGATTATTAACCTTGTATGCTGCCTATAAAATGGATACTTTAGGGAATATGGCAGCACTGACTGAAATTTCTGCAATTAAAGTAGTCGCGCCAAGTGTGCTGGAAAAAGTCGTGGATATGGCAATTCAGATCCACGGCGGTGCGGGTGTTTCTCGTGACACACCGCTGACCGGATTCTTTGCCCAAGCCCGTGCCTTACGTCTGGCTGATGGCCCGGATGAAGTGCATAAAGGCATGATTGCCAAACTGGAACTGGCAAAACGCGGTTATAGCACACGTCGTAAAAAATAAGCTGGCTTTATATATAGAACATTGCAACGTATTAGAAGATTTTAAGGAAAAATTATGGCGGTCATTGATGTAGGTGGATCAGTTCGTGAAGGTGAGGAACTGGATGTACAGGCCATCACAGAGTGGTTAAATCAACAAGGAGTAAATGTAGAAGGTCCTTTAGAGCTTACTCAATATTCAGGTGGAGCTTCTAACTGGACTTATCGTTTGCAATATGCCAATGCCGATTTAATTTTACGTCGTCCGCCTCAAGGGACTAAAGCCAAATCTGCGCATGACATGGCACGTGAATATCATGTACAAAAAGCCTTGGCTGACCATTATCCGGTCGTACCTGAAATGGTGGCACTTTGTCAGGACGAATCAGTCATTGGCTGTGACTTCTATGTAATGAAACGCATTGAAGGTATTATTCCGCGTGCCAAACTGCCATCTGAACTGCAACTGACTGAATCAGATATCCATACTTTATGTATTAATGTGATTGATAAACTGATCGAACTGCATCAGGTTCCTTATACAGGTACAGAACTAGAAAAACTTGGCAAAGGTGAAGGCTATTGCCGTCGTCAGGTAGAAGGTTGGGATGCACGTTACGAAAAAGCCAAAACATTAAATGTTCCATCTTTTAAATATGTGCGTAACTGGTTGAAAGATAATATTCCATCTGATTCTAAAACCTGTGTCATTCACAATGACTGGCGTTTTGATAATGTCATTCTGGATCCAGAAAATCCAACTGAAGTTATTGGGGTGCTGGACTGGGAAATGGCCACCCTGGGTGATCCGCTGATGGACTTGGGTTCTGCCTTGGCTTATTGGGTAGAAGATACGGACAATGCCATTTTTAAAGCAACACGTCGCCAGCCGACCAATTTAAAAGGTATGTTTACCCGTAAAGAAGTGGTCGATTACTATTTGGAGAAAACCGGTCTGCAACCGGAAAACTGGACATTCTATGAAGTGTTTGGGATTTTCCGTCTCTCGGTAATTGCTCAGCAGATCTATTATCGTTATTACCACAAACAAACCAACAATCCAGCCTTTAAGGATTTTTGGGTAGTCATTCATGCCTTGCATATTCGTGCCTTAAAACTGATTGGTCTACAAAAGCTTGAAGCCAATGACATTGCACAAAAATATATCCTGAAATTTAAAGAGTTAATGCCAAAATGACCACCATTTACTTGATCCGGCATGGACAGGCATCTTTCGGGGCAGCCAGTTATGATCAGCTTTCGCCAAATGGGGAACTACAGGCAAAATTGCTCGGTCGTTATTTTGATGAAATTCTGAAAGAAGCACCGTATGTAGTGGCTGGTTCTATGCAACGTCATCAACAGACGGCACAGTTATCTTTAGATGAATGTTTTCCTGAAAGCGAGATTTTGACCGATAGTGCCTGGAATGAGTTTAATCATCAGCAGGTCTTTGCCCGTTATGAACCGCGTTTTAATCAGCCTGAACTGCTTAAGCAGGATGTCTCAGAACATGCCAATCCCCGGGATTATCTGAGCAAGATCTTTAGTGGAGCGATTGCTCGCTGGACCTGTGATGATTATCACCATGAATATGATGAATCTTGGCCAAATTTTAAAAGCCGCGTAGAAACCGGTTTGCAGAACTTATGTGATCAGCTTGCGCAAACTAAACCGCGCTATGCAATCGTGTATACCTCGGGTGGTGTCATCTCTGTGGCAGTAGGCAAAATCCTGGGTCTGAGTCCGGAGAAAACTTTCGCTTTAAACTGGGCAATTACCAATACCAGCATTACTACATTGCGTCTGGTCGGAAATGAACCCCAGCTACTCAGCTTGAATGAACATCATTTTATTAAAGCACAGCGTCCAGACCTGCTAACCTGGATTTAAAAATTATTGAAGATAAAACACCTTATAAAATAAAGGGATAGGGTAAAAATATGGCTAAAACGATTTTAATTACTGGTGCAAGTTCAGGGATTGGTGCCGGTATGGCACGTGAATTTGCAAAAAAAGGGTATAACCTGGCGATTTGTGCACGTCGTCTGGAACGTCTGGAAACTTTGAAGCAGGAACTCGAGAGCCAATATGATATTAAAGTCATTGCCAAAACACTGGATGTGACCAATTATGATCAGGTTTTTGAAGTTTTCCGTGCCTTTAAAGAAGACTTTGGCACCATTGACCGGATTATTGTCAATGCTGGTGTAGGTGAAGGCCGCCGGATTGGTAAAGGTAATTTTGCGATCAATAAAGCTACTGTTGAAACCAACTTTATTTCTGCATTGGCACAATGTGAAGCTGCAGTGGAAATTTTCCGCGCACAAAACTCCGGTCATCTGGTGATGATTTCATCGATGAGCGCAATGCGTGGTATGCCAAAACACTTGACTGCTTATGGCGCAAGTAAGGCTGGGGTTGCACATCTGGCTGAAGGCATTCGTGCTGAGCTAATTGATACACCAATTAAAGTCACGACCATTTTCCCAGGCTATATTCGTACTGAAATCAATGAAGGCGCGAAAAAATTACCGTTTGAAGTGGATGAGAAAACGGGTTCACGTTTATTGGCAGAAGAAATTGAGAAAGCACCAGTCAAAGCTTATGTACCGAAATGGCCTTGGTTGCCCCTCGGTTTGGCAATGAAAGTATTACCGCTAAAATTAGTCAATAAATTAGGTTAAAACCTCAATTTAAAAAGCTCCATTCGGGGCTTTTTTACTTTTTAGTATTCAAAATTTTGGATAAAAGTAGGTAGGATAATTCTGGTATCGGATTTAAAAACGTTATAAATTACTAAGATAATTAGTTAAATCTCTAAAAGTCATTAACACTTTGATGATGAATAAATTTTATTTTTCTATAAAAATAAAAATTCTATTAGAATAGAGATGATTAAATTTTTAAGAAAAGAATTTTTAGACGATAAATTTTATAGAAAATATCTCCTTATTTTTCTGCTTTATTCTTGATCTTAAAAAAATTACTAAAACTGCCCAAAACTTGGACATACTCGCTGCGAAAGTGGAAAGATAACTTCTCTTTTTTATAAATTCCTTTAATGTACAACTGTTCAGAAATCAAAGGTTGTCCATATGTCTACATCTTCGGATATGACTGACCAACAGCGAATCTCTAAGGTCAGAAATATCGTTACACAGGCCGGGGAAGAAATACGTACCCGTTATCCTATACTCAAACATCAGAATTTCATTGGTTCGAGTATTTTAGGTTTTGCCTGGACGGGGATGATCGCATGCGCATTGGCATATGGATATGGTTATCTTTCTGCGTGGTTCACCATTCCATTGATCGCAATTTTTGCTTCACTGACACATGAATTGGAACATGATCTGATTCATTATATGTATTTCAAAAAAACACCTTGGGCACATCATTTAATGTTGGCTTTAGTGTGGCTGGCTCGTCCAAATACGATTAGTCCATGGGCTCGCCGACGCATGCATTTGCATCACCATAAATATTCAGGCACTGAATATGATCTTGAAGAACGTGGCATCAGTAATGGTATGCCATGGGGGATTCGCCGCATTCTAGTAATAAGTGACCAGTTGATGTCAGTCTATTTACGCCCATTTCAGATGTTTAAGATGATTCATCTTTTTATGGAAAAACAACCTGAAAAAGAACGTAAAGTTGCCATGATTTCTCAGCTATTAGGCTTCTTGCCATTAAGCTTGATTTATTATGGTCTGTGCTATTTATTTGTAGTCTTTCATGTAGGCAATGCCGTTGCACCAATCTTTGGTTATGAAATGCTTTGGTCGGAAAGTATCATCGAAGCTATGCCGCTCGTGAATTTCTTGGCAGTAATTTGGATCATTCCGAATTTTATCCGTTCTTTTAGCCTGCAATTCGTTAGCTCCAATATGCATTATTATGGTGATATTGATCCACGCGATGTCATCAAGCAGACTCAGGTACTGAATCCATGGTGGATGGTGCCATTCCAGTTATTTTGCTGTAATTTCGGTTCAACTCATGCGATCCATCATTTTGTGGTCAAAGAACCCTTTTATATACGTCAGTTGACCTCTAAAACGGCGCATAAAGTCATGAAAGAAGTCGGTGTACGCTTTAATGATATTGGGACGTTCAAGCGCATGAACCGCTGGAATGATCATAAAGTTTGATATATCAGCCACATTAAAAAATCCCGTTAAACGCCGGGATTTTTTTATTTTGCTAGTTAAAGTTACGTGAATATTCATTAAAAATGACTGCTGAGGTATTACTCGTAATCCATAAATTGCAGTAAAATTAATCATATCTTTATATAAATTAGTCCATTATGTTGCTCAAAGCTGCCACTATCGCCTTAATTCCCGCGCTCGTAATTCAGGGTAACCGTGTCAAAAAAAATACGATAAAACTTCCAGAACCAGAGGGTGCACGTGAAGGCCAAACAGGAACAGGCAAAAAACTTTCATTACTGATTGTGGGTGATTCAGCAGCAGCAGGGGTCGGGGTAGATCATCAGAATGATGCCTTACTTGGCGCGATTCTGAATGAGCTAAAAAATGACTTTGAAATTGAATGGAAGTTACAGGCAAAAACGGGCGATACCACCTCAAAGGTCATTCGTACTTTAGACCAGATTGAAGCTAAATCCTATGATGTGGTCGTGACTTCAGTCGGAGTGAATGATGTGACTAAGCTCATGCCTGCCGATGTCTGGATCAAGAAGCAGGAACAGTTTTATGGCAAAATCCAGCAAAAGTTTAATCCAAAACTGGTCATTGCAGCCGGTGTCCCTCCAATGAACATGTTCCCAGCTTTACCGAATCCTTTGGCCTGGTTATTTGGTCAATATGCCAAACACATGAACCAGCAACTGGAAAAATTTGTGAACAAGCAGATCAACATGCAATGGATTGAATACGATATTGAAAAATATCGGGCCATGAATTTACAAATGGCCAAAGATGGTTTTCATCCAAGTAAGGAAGTTTATACACTTTGGGGACAAGAAGTCGCTAGCAAGATCCGTCAGGCATTCTAAAATAACTGAAATACCTGAATCTGGAACAGTTTATGTCGGATATTGAAACCCATCCATTACCGCCATTTTTACCGCCCAATGCCAAATTACTGATGTTGGGCAGTTTTCCGCCACCCGCAACGCGCTGGAAAATGAATTTTTATTATCCGAATTACCAAAATGATATGTGGCGGATATTTGGATTAATTTTCTTTAAAAATAAAGATTACTTTTTGGACTTACCTAATAAAAAATTTCAGGAACATCTAATCCGTGAGTTTCTAACTGAAACGGGGATTGCGATTTTTGACAGTGCTTATCAGATCCGACGCCTGAAGGGAAATGCTTCCGATAAATTTCTGGAAATTGTAGTGCCAACCAATTTGCAGGATCTATTAGGGAAAATGCCAGACTGCAACCACATCATGACTACAGGCGACAAGGCCACAGATACTTTGATGCTCTCTATGCCTGAAGGTACGTTGAAACCCGGTATAGGTGAGCCAACACAGGCACATTTTCTTGGCCGTGACCTGTATCTATACCGGATGCCATCTTCATCCCGGGCTTATCCTTTGGCTCTGGATAAGAAAGCAGATAGTTACCGGATGATGTTCGAGCATGTCGGTCTAATTTGAGTTATGAATAAATATAAATATTAACCTGAGTTCGATGAAATCCACTTAACCTTTTAGCATATTTTGGAAAGTTGGCTTATTGGGGTTCAAACAATAAGCCACTACAGCAGCCATGATATTCACCATGAAGTTATTTACCGAACGAT
>NZ_VPDM01000034.1:0-28659 GCF_013417645.1 Acinetobacter sp. YH12236 | reverse complement strand
CCAGTTCATGCTCGTATTTTTGATTGAGAATAGAAAGATGCTGAACTTTAGAATCTAATTGCTGATTGGTGACTTCAAGATGTTGAACTTTGGCATCTAATTGTTGATTTGATACTTCCAGATGTTGGACTTGAGCATCTAATTGTTGTTTATCTTCTGCGAGTTGTTGATGCTGCATCGCCAACTGCCGGGTAAATTCCAGCAGTTGTTCATGGGTCAGTTGGCTTAAATCAGGCAGCATTTTCATGACCGCAGTATGCCTGAGGTCATGACGCAGAGGAAATAGAACGTTTGGAGAATAGCAGAATGTAGCAGCCTAGTTTAGAGCATTGTTACCACTTGCTGTCGTCCAATGCGCTGCCAGGGCAAACCCTGAATTAGTGCCTGTAACTGTTCTGGACTGAGAGCTACGTTTTCACCCTGGTGAACTTTAGCCCAGTGGAATTTTCCCTGTTCCAGCCGCCTGGCACACAGCCAGATGCCCAGTCCATCATGTACCAGCACTTTCATACGATGGCCACGTTTATTACAGAACAGGTAGGCGCAATGCGGTTTGATTGAGCCAAAGGCTTTCATAATCTGCGCCATGGCCGTATCCATACCCGCACGCATGTCCATGGGCTGGGTAGACAACCAGATTTCATCGATACGGATCATTTGATCAAGCCCTGAAGTAAAAGCAGTAATTCAGTTGCAGACTCCACCGGCCATTCGATTTCGATCATCTGATCCCTTACGGAACCTTGTTCATCATGTAATGGAATCCTGATATGAGCGGTAGCTTTCTTTTCTGGCACAGGTGGCGGAGGTGCTTCTTGTTTGATTGGCGTCGGGTGAAGAATGACGGGAAGGAAGTCGGTCTGTGGAATGGATGAGATTGTTAATGATGGAACCATTGATCTGGACTGACGAATCCATTTATGCAACAGATTGGCATTGATCTGATGTTGCATTGCGACCTTAGCCACCGATGTATCTGGCTGCTGGCATTGCTGAATAAGTTGATGTTTAAATTCAGCCGTGAAGGTTCGACGGGGCTTTTTTAGCGTTGGTGCAGTGTCTATAACTGTCTTTAAATCCATAAATAGGTGTCCACTTAAATTTTAGTGGACACTATCGCGGTATTAATGAGTTAGAAAAAGTGGGGCTCAGCGGACGCTTACCATGAATATGCCACTAGATTGAAATATTCACGAAGTTTATTTAATTCGTATTTGCGACTCTTTAAGGCTTTTCGTAGAGTAAGTCCACCTGCCAAACCATTTTTATTTATCATCCAGTCAGAGGGTTTAATTAATCCTAATACACAACTTGAAGAGTACCCTTTGGTCCTTAATCGCATTGCAATATAGGCGTTAAGAATTTCATGATTAACTCTCTCATTATTTGCCCAAGATGAATATTTACTGGCTTCAAAACGTTCTAAAGAGTTGATATCTGATATTTTTGACTTATCCCCGATAGCATTTAAAAAGTCGACTACGATGAAAGATGCCATCTTAGATAAATATTCAAATATATTATCTGGGAGCACCTGTTTTTTTTGAATTTTATGAGTATTAGGAGGGTTTTTCCAACATAAATTATTTAAGTCGACATAGGCAATGGGTTTATTAAATACATATTTGATAGAGCTAGGGTTTCGTAAATATTCAAAAAATCTATCTAATTCAGTGTTTTTTATGCGTTCATAGTTTTTAGCCGCTTTATGGTAATATGCTGGAGAGAGGGCTGTTAGGGTTTTAAACTTTGTTTGAACATATTCAAAACCAAACTCTAAATTTAATTGTTTAAATATTTCATTAATAAATGTTAAACCATTTTCAAAAATGGGAATTAATGTGTTGGCTTTTAGGACACCTTTTGCATATTTTTTTTCCCTGATGTTTTCTTATTATATTGGGGCCAAAATATAGTGTTGTTGAGTAAAGCGAGCTCAAATATGACTTTTATTTCGGTTAAAATAAATCTAGGAATATCATTATATTTTGAAAAGTTTATGCGTAATTTTGCCCCTTGGACATTTCGTGCGGCATTTGGGTAATCAGAATTAAAATCCCAAGTAGAATCGGAAAATTTAGATATTTTCGAAATGGATCTTTCCATAAACTGATTTATGTATATATTAGATTCGATATATTTTTTTTGTAGGCATTGTTCTAGATTGTTTCCTACACTTGGACTATTTATCAGGTTGTGATGATGTTCTGCAAAATTTTTCAGTATATTTAGCTGAGTTTCTATATTCATTAAATTACTCCATCTATCAATACAGTGTTCTCAATGTATTCAGATGCAATTCTTGCGTTTTCAAGCTCCAATGGGGAAAAATTAGATAAGTTGGGGGCTGTAATCTGATTCATGAGTTCTAGATTTTCTCGAAGAATATGCCCGTAGGGAGTGTCAATAATTTGGGTGTTTTCTAAACGAGCTTTGTAATCACGCTGCATTGCAAAAATTTGAGGAAGGTGATGAACTGCAAGCACAACATTGTCACAACGTAAGCATTTATTATATTGTGAACACGGAGTTCCTTGGATATAAGAGGCCAATTTTTTTACAAATTCAGGTGGATCAAAAATATTTCTGCACGCCGCTAAAGGTGTTATAAAAGTTACTGCTGGTTCATCCTTATTTTTAACTTCTATCTTTTTGGGATTCTCTTGGGGTTTAGCTTCCAAAGTTGAGCAATGTATTTCTGTCAGTTTTTTATCTAGCTGTGCTCGACTTATATTATTAAAGTCTAAAGAGTCAATATAACTCAGAGTGGTTTGTATAGATGAGTGTCCTAATACTACTTGAATTTCTCTCATACTTACATCAGCTTTAATCAATTCGCTGACTAAAGTTGGTCTAAATCTACTTATTGTTAGAATTAGTGGGCGGTCTTGATCACCTTTTAACTGATATTTATTAACAAATCGAGTAATGCTGATTCCTAAAGCTTTGTAATTTCTTCCATTAAGTCCTAAGAAAGGAGCTACTCTTTGGTGTGATTTTTTGCTATTTGATTGATAGATAAATAACCTATTTTTGACTGTGTCACTTGTAATATTTTCCCGAATGTTACTTGTCAGTCTAATCACCTCATCAAAAATATTTTTTACAGACTCTTTTTGACTTGGAGTTAGCCAAGTGATTTTGGCTTTAATTAAATCAAGATGATAGTCTTTTTTTCCGTCTGATCTTTCTTTCCAATATCTAAGACAAGGTCTACCTGTAGCTGGATGCTTAAGTGTAAAGTCATCTATATCAAGAGCGAGTAAAGACTCAGTATTTATACCTGTGACTTGGGCTAATTTTAATAAGTAGGGTAATAGGACATCTATTCCAATCATAGATATGACTCCCCACTCTCTATATATATTGTCTAGTTTTTTTCCTGAATCCTGAATAATTTTAAGAAAAGATTTTTGAATTCGTGTTTTGGCTGTGTTGTAAAAAATAGGTTCACAATTAAGTAGGTTTTCAAATATCCAACGAGCATTATTAAGAGTTGATAATCCTTTAATTCGATATCCATATTGATCGAGAGGATTCTTACCAATACCAGTAATTCTATAGGGTTTTAGGATCGATCTAGACTCAGTAATACCTTTGTCGATTGCTTCTAATATTTGCAGGCGTTCATTTTGATTAAATGGTTTCTTTACATCTGTTTGTCTATATACATCGAAGCCAACTGCATTGAAAAAATTATATTCTATATCTTGTATTTGAGTGAGCCTTTTTAATGATTTCCGTACAGCACTTAAAAGAGTCTGTGCATGAGAGCTGGAAATATCTGCGTTTATTATTTTATCTTCTAGGTATTTTCTAAATTTAGATAGAAGATGTTCATCGAAAGTCTCTACAATTATTAAAGGTGTATTTCCATAAAGATTTGAAAGAAATTTGATAAATTCCTTGCATGCACCTTGATAGTTTTCTTTTGCTGATTCAGAAGACACTGTTTTAGATTGTGAGGCAAATAGTTGCTCTATTTGAATATATGGTTCTGCTTCAGAAGGTTTGTGAAAGTCAATAATATTAGTAAGTTTAAGAGTAGCTAATCTATTGAAATGACCTTTAAAGGTTTCCTTAGATGTACCCTGAAAAATTTGCCTTTCATGATTTCGTTCGGCAACAGTCTTATAATTAGCATCTACTATCCCTTTTTCTTTAAGGTCTTGATGAATGTAATTCCAAGCAGCCTTAACAGTGCTAAACTTTAAATGATATTTAGTTATAGGACATTGCTCTTTAGGCATTTTCCCAAGTGAAATCTTATTACCAAAAATAGGCAGTTGCTTTTTATTTTCTAGAGATAGCCCTCGATACCAATTAAGGAGTTTTCTCCTGGCGTTTATTTCAGCTAATGCATAACTACCATCGGGTATTAGCAAAATTTCTTCTTCAATCATTTTATTAATAATGGAATATGTAAGCTTGCTGTATTTAGATGCAGAGTTTTTTGAAATGCCTAAAGTACATACAAGATAGTTAACATCGACATTTATTTTTGAAGGCGTGTTAGCCTGACTAATTGGTATTTGCCACAAAGCATCTACATTTTGGATAACACTTGATACCCATTCTGCGATAGTAGATTCAACATCTCCGATTTTTTTTTGTTCATTAGTTTTCATTTTCTGTCTGTAATATTGATTTTTAACTGTGTGGTTTCATATATACGTTTCATTTTTTCAGCTTTTGTGACTAACTCACCTTCTTCGTTACACATTGTGCTGTAAATTTCATGGGGGATTTTTGTGTACATTTCAGTAGTATTTAGTTGGCTATGTCCCAAATTTTTTTGCAAAATTACAAGTCGGTCAAGATAATCCATTCCTAAATCTTCTGATTGTAATAGGGCATAAGCACTACCATGTCTTAGTTTATGCGGAGAGATTTGTTTTTTAAGCCGACCTTTCTTAATAGCGCGCTTACTTAAACGTTCTAACAATTTACTGATGCTCGATGCTGTATAAGCAGTACCCTGAGCAGTGAGGAAAGCTGGAGTTACAGCTTGAGTAGCATACTTCCTTGCATATTTTTTATAGAGTGGGGAAGCGTGATATTTCAGGATACGCTGGATTGTTGCAGAGCTTATTAAAGTCCAACGAGGGTTAATTTCATTTCTGCGTCCTTTGCTACCTAAAACTTCCAATGGAACATAACTTGGACAAATTGGTTTGTCTGAGGTGTATGAAATAAATTGTGTACTATTAAAATAAATAGCATTTTTAATATGTTCAACAGTAACTCGTGGAAGTTCGGAACGACGTAGACCTGAATCATATAAAAATTGGAGTACAACTCTTTCACGTTCAGAACCTGTTGATTCAAGTAATACAATAAGATCATCTGGATTACAGGGTGGCATAGGATTATTTTTTGGTGTTTTTGATAAATATCCGTCGCTATAAGGGTTATTTTTACGTATTTGTGTTTGATCCTCTCCTGGAGTGGTTAGATATTTCATGAAAAAAAATAAACATGCATCACGATTCCTGACGGTAGTTGATTTTAAATTTTGATTCCCCTCTAAAAATGTTATGTATTCTTCTATTACGTATGTTGGTACTGTAAGAAATGCCTCATCACTTACATCATCATCAAATTCAGGACGGGTTCGCATATAGTTCAAAAAGTAAGTTAGATTTTTGCCGTAAGTGGGTATGGACTCGGTCGCAAGTTTTTCATGCTTTGATTGGTAAGATAGATATTGAGAAATAATAGGTAAAAATCGACCATTATCATCAAAGACACCCACCCCATTCACGTGTACCTCTTTCGCTAAAAAATCTAATTTATCCTTCTTATTGAGAGGTGATTTAGACAGGTCTAGTTTGGTTTCTATGCAAATTTGGACGGTCATAAATAGTCATTCCTCCATTTGAAAATAAGAAGTTAAATTCAAATTTTTATTGAACTTTTATGGATAATAAATCTAACTTAATGCTGTTTTTTTTTCTTATCAAGGTATTTTTATTTAAATGATTTTAAAATAATTATATTTATAATTAATAACTTATTGAAATTAATTTGAATTTTAAAAGACATTTTTTTAATTTTTTAATAAATTTTTTGATGTAAATAATTAATAAATATTTATGGAACTATAGCAATAATCTCTGACTATTTAGGGATATAAAATTGAAAGGTTAAAAGTTATTGAAGGGATACTGGCATTTTATTTTAGTTTTATTTGGGATTTGGTAATTCTTGTATGAATCTTATTTTAAGCAACTAGTTCAGCATACTGTGCATTATTAATATGGGGGTATAAAAGGAAAACGTCAGCACTGCGTTGATAAAGCTGGCAAGACAATTTGCCATTATGTACAAAGAACTGGAACAGGGTATGGCAAGGCGGTAAAGCCACCTGACTCGCTTCATTTGGATTCCAGCCAGACACAATCAGACGGCGTGAATTAGGATTAGTCTTGATTTCATTGATCAGCCATTTGATCTGGTCAAAACCATCCTGATTGTAGCTGCCATCCGTATTTTGAGTAGCACCAAAATTACGCCACTGATGGCCGTAGACTGGACCGAGTTCACCTTCTGGACGACCAAAACGCGCGGTCTGTTCCGCAGTTGCCCATTCATCCCAGATGGTCACTTTATTATCCTGAAGATACTTTACATGGGTATCGCCTTTCAGGAACCACAGCAGTTCAATCACGATCGAACGGAAATGAACTTTTTTAGTGGTGAGTAAAGGGAAGCCCTTGGAAAGATCAAAGCGCATCTGATGACCAAATACCGAGCGTGTACCTGTGCCGGTACGGTCGCCTTTATCGCCGCCGTTGTCGAGGATATGTTGTAAAAGGTCAAGATATTGGCGCATAGGTCTCTCTTAAAATCTGTTGCAAATTGCTTTTCTTTGAATTGGGCAATTTAAAATTGCGCTCATCATAACATTTTTTTGAGCACTTCCGCATAGCAGTGAAAATGATTAAACATAAGAGAAAAGGGCATAAAAAAGCATCCATGATGGATGCTTTTTTATCATCTTTTTTAAGCTGTTGGCTTACCGGTATGTACCGTATGGATCAGATCAGACAGGTCATAACCCAGAGATTTAGCATAGGCCAGATATTCCTGTTTGGTTGCTTCATCCAGTGTCGGCTTACGATGCAGGAGCCATAGATATTTCATGTTTGGCTCACCAACCAATGCAGTTTCATAATTGTCATCCAGTTTGAGAATCCAGTAATCCCCTTTGGTAAAAGGTACCCAGCGCAAACCTTCAGGCAAGAAACTGACTTCCAGTTTCCCATGCTCAGCATCCACAATGGTGGCTTCCCCAATAGATTCATCCAGTTTGCCCGCACCATCCAGACAACGGTTCTGGACGCGGACTGTGCCATTTTCATTCAGGCTATAGACTGCGGAAATATCAGTACTGTCTTCAGGTTGGTGTTTCATAGGCAGACGGGCAATTTCGTACCAGATCCCTAAATATTGTTCTAAATTGAAATTTGAAATAGTCTTTACATCATGACTCATATTTTTCTTCCTCATCATCTCAATTTAAATTTACTAAATCAGTCTAATACGAGAGTTGTTAGCCGGAATGATGTAATCCTGTAGTGAAATGTTGACTTTATTATCGTGAGTAAAATTACAGATTTAGTCAGAAAGGCGCTCAAATATTGATTTAGAAATAGTCTGAGCAGAACTGCTAATTAATTTGAAAAGTAGTGAATTTATAACTTTTTTGTGAAAATTGTAAATTTTATAAATCTAAAAGAAATAACAAGTTAAGTAAAATTAAACAAATGCGGAAAAATATATTTACATTTTTAACGTGAAAAGTAACATTTAACCGTCTAGTATTCACCGCGTGTTGAAGATTTGAAAGCCAAACTTACAGGCGAGGAGTACTTGGTCCAATATGATTTATGATCATCAAGTGAATATGAGCGAAGTGCATGCTCCTGTTCAAGCGAACGTCATAATTCGTTCCCAATCGGGACAAAATTCCAAACGTCAGCCTCAGCGCTATACCTCTGTGTCAGCTCGTAACAAAAGCTCTGAATCTCGCAAGACTTTTAGTGCAATGAACGGCCAGCGTTTCGATATTGAAAAATTCACCAGCTACCTGCAAGGCATTACCCGCAGTACTAGTACACAGAAGTGTGCACGCAGTATTCGCGTCGGTTTGCAGTCTTCAGGCGCAAAAATTGTGAATCATCCTGTCGCCGCAGCTGACTGGGGCAATACCCTGCAGCAATTAGGCTATCGAAAAATCAACCTGTCTTTTGACCGTCCGAAAAAAGGTGATATCTATATTATCGACCGGACTTCACAGCATCAGTATGGTCATATTGCAGCATATTCTGGTTCGGCCTGGGTTTCTGATTTTAAACAGAATGGCTATGCGGTCTATCGTAATTCCGATGTGAAATATACGTATTACCGTCTAGATTCATATCTTTAAATCAGACGCTGAAAATTTCAGAACTTAAAAATGAAAGTCGCGAAATGGTTCAATCTTCGAAGCGTTTCGCACGTTTATTATAAATCGACAAGATAAACAGTCCAATCGCCACAAAACCCAAGCATTGTAGACCTAGCGCTATAGTTTCCCAGATCTCACCCGTTTTAGGTAAATAACCGATCAGGCTAATTACTGCCACAATCGGAATCGCCATCGTTAAAGCACGAAAACCTTCGGCATAAGGATTTTCAGGAGCAAGCTTTAATCTGAATTCACGCAAGACGTGTATCAGCATTCCAATCGCCAGACTGATTCCAACAAATATCGGACCCAGTTTCGCTACAGTCGATGCTATGTAAATTACGATACATACCGCAATAATAATGATGAGCTTGAGCTGACGGTTGCAGCGTTCGGAGTACCAGAACTCAAGCATGTGGGGAACCTGAATCCGACTTGTTCTGATTAAGCAAAGACAGAGGCGAAAACAGGCAGATCGCCAAAGCCATAAAGGCAATTCCCTGAGCGCCCGGTAGCAGAATTTCACCCTGTTTCATGTTCATAAAAATCAGGCTGATTAATAAGGCAATTGGAATCCAGGTCAGGACACGATAGAACAGGCCAGTCGGATTTTTTGCTGCGAAATGAATTTTGCAGTAACGACAAATCAGGAAAATAATTCCAGTACCAGCAAACATCAGGATGGCATCTAAAGGCAAAGGTTCCATCCAGTACAGACCTACGGCAATTGCAGCAATCACAACAAAGAACAGCAGTTTTTTCAGGAGCGACACCTGCGGATTGAACCAGAACTCAAGCATGATGATGTATGAACAGAAAAGATAAAAAGCACTTTAGCATATTTTAAATATAAAAAAGCGAGGCAGATGCCTCGCAATATTTAGGAAAATTATCCGTTATTTTTCTGTGGACCCCAGTCATAAACTTTCTTCTGATATGCATACCAAAGCATCCACAGACCAACCAGGATCATTGGCAGGCTCAGGAATTGTCCTTTACTCATCCAGCCAATAAATAGCTGACCATTATCCGGTTCACGGAAGAACTCGACGATAAAACGGGCTAGACCATAGCCAGTCAGGAATACCGCAGAAACTGCCATACGTGGACGTGGCTTGCTACTAAACCACCACAGTACGATAAACAGAATCAAGCCTTCACAGAGCGCCTGATACAGTTGTGAGGGATGACGTACCAGCTGCAGCGGATCGGTTGGGAAAATCATGCCCAAGGCAAAATTTGGATCAGTGACTTGACGACCATAGAGTTCACCACCAATAAAGTTACCAATTCGGCCAAACATCAGGCCTGTCGGAACGCAGGGTGCAATAAAGTCCAGCGTCTGGAACCAGGCCATTTTGTATTTCTTGCACCACCATAACATGGCCAGGATTACGCCGAGGAAGCCGCCGTGGAAACTCATGCCACCGGTCCAGATCTGGAACAGCCAGAGTGGATTTTCCAAAAACTGAGAAAAACCGTAGAATAAAACGTAACCGACCCGGCCGCCGATGATCACACCCAAAGCCCCAAAGAAAATCAGATCCGAGACCATATCTGGTGTCCAGCCGCGTTGTTTAGCGCGATAAGTCGCCAGTCCCCAGGCAAATAAAAAAGCCAAGAGATACATCAGTCCATACCAGTGGACTTGCAAAGGCCCGAGCGAAATTGCAACGGGATCTATGTTTGGATAGGTGAGCATTCCTGTTCCTTGTGATTCTGTTTTGCACAGATTTTAGCTGAAAGCGAAGAAAAATGTTGTACATTCAATGTGTAAAGATCGAGAGCATCAATTATGTGTATTGTGGCACTGGCTTGGCGAGTTCTGGATGAAACGCCATTATGTCTGATTTCAAATCGTGATGAGTTCTATCAACGTCCAACACAGGCATTATATGAATGGGAGAACAGTCCGATTATTGCCGGGCAGGATCTGCAGTCTGGTGGTACCTGGATGGGTATAACTGCTTCAGGACGATGGGCAGTGATTACCAATTTCAGGGATGGTAATGACAAGAATAACTACCCAACTTCACGTGGACATATCATTCAGCATTTTCTGGAATCTGAATTGAAACCTATCCGGTTTGCTCAAGAGTTGGAAAAACGTCAATGCGATTATGCGGGCTTTAACCTGTTTGTCGGTGATCGTGATCAAGCCGTCTATATGAGTAATCGTGGTGAGGCGCCACAAGTACTGGCACATGGGGTATATGTAGTCTCAAATGGCCTAATGAGCGAAGACTGGCAAAAGACCAGGCATTTGCGCAAGCGCTTTACTCAGGAGCTTCTGCCGATGCTTCAACAGAACAACATTCCACAAGCGGATATATATCATGCTGCCTGGGATATTCTGGAAGATGAGCGTAAAGTGATTCCGGCACTATTGCCCAAAACCGGAATTAACGAGGAGATGGAAGAACTCCTATCATCTACATTTATTCAAAGTCCAGCCTATGGCACCCGCTGTTCTAATTTTTTGAGAATGACCAATGATAAATGGTGCTGGCTAGAAAAATCACAGCAGGGTGAAAATGTAGGACAGGTGATTGAAAAAATTATTCCATTGGACAAAAAACAAGGCTGACATAGGTCAGCCTTGTTTTGAAGTTGCTTGAGAATTAAGCTTGAGTCGTTTCTAAGGCTTCACCTGCAATGATTCCCCCATCTTTACGGGTAATAACCACTGTAGCCGAACGAGGGCGAGAGCCTTTGCCTGTACTGATTAAATTTGCAGGCTGGTTTGATGGCCAAGTACCACCCGGATGCTGAACATTCACAAAAATTGCTTTGTAGTCTGGTGTCATGGTCACACCCGTAATTTCACAATCTGCTGGACCGACCAAGAAACGACGTAACTTGGAGTCATCTAGTTGAGTGCCAAGTGGTGTTTTCTGAGTACCGGCACCTGCAGTAGCTGTAGCTACACTACCATCACCAATTTGACCTGGTAAAGCAGCCAGCATCATACAGTTCGTGGTATCTGTATAAGCACCATCATCGGTTTGAATCCACAGTACGCCACGTGGATCGAACCACATGCCATCTGGACTAGAGAAGTCATTGTCATCGGTCAAGCCTGACAGGTTAACCCCAGGAATCGAATCTGCTTCTGCACCAAACAGGAAAATATCCCAAGTGAAGCCAGTCGAGCTGACATCATCCTGATCTTCACGGAAGCGGATGATATGGCCGTTGATGTTACCGCGCAAGCGATTAGTCGTATCATCATCGTCCGAGTACTGACGTGGGTTGGCTGCATCAATGGCATGGCCGGTACCGCGTTGCGAGTTATTGGTTAAAGTTACATAAACTTCACCATTTTCAGGATTTACGGCAACCCATTCTGGACGGTCCATTTTGGTCGCGCCCGCTGCATCGGCAGCTAGACGTGCATGTACCAAGATATCGGCGTGATCTTTAAACTGATACTTTTCATAACTAGTAATTTTCGGGTTATTCATGGACAGTTCAAGCCATTCACCACGCGCTTCACCCGTAGCTTCATTAAAATCAAACTTGGCGACATAGAACTTACCGTGGTCCATGTATTTATCACCAGCTGCATAGCCACCATTGATATCACTTGGATTCCAATTGGTTGCTGATACAAACTTATAGATGTATTCGCCCTGAGAGTCATCACCCATATAGAATGCAAGTGGCTTACCTTCAATCGCACGGCTAACACGGCAATCTTCATGCGCAAAACGACCCAATGCGGTACGTTTTACTGGGCGACTGCGGTTATCGAATGGATCAATTTCCACGATCCAGCCAAAGGTATTGATTGTATTTCGATAATCTTCTTGAGCTGTGTTCGCTAAAGCAGCAGTGTTCCAACGGCTGAACATATCTACAGATGAAAGTGTTGGAGTTGTAATACTCTGCCAGTTATAACCACTTGCCTTATTGCTCACTTTATAGCGAGAGATGGCATGTTCAGTCATGGCGTCACGTACATCCCCAGCATCATCTTCTGTTTGACGCGCGATGTACTGATTAAAATTTTCTTCAGTGGTGAGGTAAGTACCCCACGGAGTATAACCATTACCACAATTATTAATCGTACCGCGTGTGATCAAGCCAGTTGGGCTAAATGCTGTCTGTACCAAGGCATGGTTTTTTACAGGGCCTCTAAATTCGATTTCACTTGCTGCAGTAATACGACGGTTAAATGGTGAGTCCAGATTCACACTAACAGCTTGAGTGACTGGGTCTTTTTTCAAATGAACAATTGAAACACCATGCGCGTATATTTCACGAAGCGCTTCATCTTCAGTAATATCTTTTGGATCAAAAGCATTGCCGCGAGGGTGTAGATCACCACGTTGCAAATATTCATGGTTCATGACCAACAGACCTTGATCAGATACTGTTGCATCATAATTTTGCTTAGCGGCATTCATACCGAAAAAGGTCATGCCGTCATGGTTATCACCAACACGACGCTCATATGAAATACCACTTGGAATATTGTTTTCATCCCAAACTGGCAGGCTTGAATTCAGAGGATCGCCTACAGCGTGCAAGATTTTGAAATCGTAGCCTTCAGGCACCGAAAATTGTTCTAAAGTATTTTTCTCGACTGCCTTAAATTTTAGCGAGCTTGGTTTCGCTGTTAAATCTGGTTCAGTTGATGGTGGAGTAGGATTGTCTGAGTTATTTGGTTCATCATCGTCATCACTACAACCGGTTAAAGAAGCTGCTAAAGTTAAGGCAACTGCACCACTAGCTGTTTTTTTGATCAATTCACGGCGGTTAATATTTTTTTGCAAAAGTTGAGTGAACTCTGCATTCCCCGAATTGTTGCTGTCATAATCATCATTAAAATCTAAATAATCTGTCATTTTTTCTGATCCTGGTGAAAGGCTTGCTTTTCATTAAGTCAGAAATAAATTAGACCTAAAGTATGACAAAATGGTTAAGTCTATATTTCAATAAAATTAAATAAATCAATATATTGGTTTAAATGTAAACAAAAAGACAGCCAAGGCTGCCTGAGTGAAATACATTCTTTTTGTTTTTGGGTTCTTGTTATTGTTGATCGGTTAAACGGCGTTTTTCGATCAGTTTTCCTGCCAGTAAACCCAGTTCAAACAGTAACCACATGGGGATGGCCAACATGATCATCGACAAGGCATCGGGTGGAGTCACGAACATAGCTACAAAGAAACAGCCAACGATAATAAAGCGGCGTTTTTCGACCAGCGTCTGGGTTGAAACCACTCCAATCAAGATCAGAACCAAGGTAATAATCGGGATTTCAAAGGTAAAACCAAAGACCAGAAACAGCTTTAAACAGAAGCTGAGATAACTGTTGATGTCGGTCATTGGGGCTACGGTTTCAGGCGAAACACTGATAAAAAAATGCAGAATCGAGGGCAATGCCACAAAGTATGCAAAGCTGATGCCAGTATAAAACAGCACGATACTGCCGATCAGAAGTGGTAAAGCCAGACTCTTTTCTTTGGCATACAGCGCCGGCTTAATAAAGGTCCAGAGCTGGTACAAGATGAACGGCATCGCGATCATCAGTGCCACAAAAAAGTTCAGCTTAAACGGTGCCATGAAGGTGGCCGTCACATCAGTGGCAATCATGGTCGAGCTTGCGGGTAGCTGTGCACGCAGCGGTTCAGACAGCCACTGGTAAGTCTGATTGGCAAAGGGTAATAAACAGAAAAACAGGCCAATCAGGACAGCAACTACTTTAAACAGATGCTTTCTTAATACCACCAAATGCTGGGTAATTGGCATCTCTTCAAGATTTACCACTGCAGCATCATTTGAGGCTGGTGTGGTCGGTAAGGATGTCATACAGCCACCTTCATTTCTGTATAGCGTTGTTCGGAAATCGCAGCTTGTGTTATTACCGGTTTAGGTAGATACACAGGGGATACAGGCTCTACGATCGGCTGATAGCTGACCGATACCTGAACAGGCTGAGGCTTTGCTTTTGATTTCTCAGTTGCGATCGGCTGCTGTAAATCTGCCATTTGTGCCTGCATCTTGGCTTCGAGTTGCTGAATCCGCTGCATTTCAGCCTGCATTTGTTCGCGTAGCTCAGACAGACGTAATTCACGATCAAGATCATTCTGAACATTGCTCACCATACGCTTGATCTTGCCGTACCATGTTCCGACAAAACGTACTGCCTCAGGAAGTTTCTCTGGCCCAAGGACTAAAAGCGCAATAATCCCGAAAATCAGCAGCTCGGTCATTCCGATATTGAGCATAGCGAACTCTTAACTCTTGATCGAGGTTTCAGGGGTTTTGACTTGTGCCTCGATGATGCGTGGCTCTGCTAACTTGGCCTGTTCAGCTTCTTCATCTTTGACCGATTTTTTAAAGTCTTTAATTGCGCCGCCAACATCTTTACCCAGATTTTTCAGTTTCGATGTGCCAAACAATAAAATCACCACAATTGCAAAAATCAGCACATGCCAAATTGATAATCCTGCCATTATTTTATCCTCCATATTTCATGCACCTATCTCAGCAGGCTTGTATGACAATGCAGTGACGCTTTAATGACAGTTTGCCGACACAGCATCAGTGCGATGAATAGCTCATATCAAAAAATCTACGATTCGATTAAAACCATGCTGTGCTAGCATATGGCCTGATATAGAAATCCCAGCAGTACTGTCATGGCCTTGATTCTTCCGCTCCTGTCTTTTCTGACCGGTTATTGGGGCGTGCAATATTTAAAACCGATTCGGCCTTTCTTGGCGGCTTTACTGGCCCGGGTCCTGATTCCGGTGCTGATTATTTACAACATGGTGTTCTACCAGGAAGGCAGTTTGTGGCTGATCAGCTTTAGCTTCTTTTGTTCCTGCCTGTTTTTTGCCGTATTTTATTGCATCCTTAAAAATAAACTGCGTGCCTTATGTCTGAGCTATTTAAATGGTGCATGGCTGGGGATTCCTTTTGCCTTGGCCGTTTTTGGTCCACAAGCGACCAGTACCGTGGTGGCGCTGTACATTGGTGGTTCTTTGTTTGGCAATGTCTGTGCAGTCATGGCAGTCAGTGAAGCCAGACAAGACGCGCGTTATATTTTAAAAAATGTGTTGCTCTCACCGCCAGTGGTGGCTTTGTCGATGGCAGCTTTATTGTCATTTTGGGATTTGAGTCACTGGCAACAAGTGGCTTGGGTAGAGATGCTGTATCAAGCCAATAAAGTGCTGGTGACTTTTAGTGGCATGTGTGTGCTAGGAATGTGGCTAAGCAATGTACGGATCAGCCGCTTCGATTTAATGCGCAGTCTACAACTAATTTTTAGTCGGGGATTGTTTGCGGTGTTACTGTGTGGTGCAGCTTATTTTTATTTGCCGATTCCACAGTTTACTCTAACGTATGCCGTCATGCTGATGTTCTTTTTATTACCGCCAGCAGCCAATATTGTGGCACTGGAAACCCATTATCAGGGCACAGGTTATTCAGCGAAATATATTGCCTCAGGAACGATTGCGAGTGCAATTTTGATTGGGGTGTATGGGATGGTGGTACATGCGGTGGTGCCAACGTTATGAAAGTTCCCTCTCCTTGTAGGAGAGGGTTAGGGAGAGGTAATTTACTATTTAAATCCCTCCCAACCTCCCTTTGAAAAAGGGAGGGGCTTCTTCTCCCCAAGGGTGAGGGAATGCCCTCCCTCTAACTCCCTCCTAAAAGGAGGGAGGACTCCTTTTAGGAATTAGATTTATTTTTCCAAACTCGCCTTAAACAGTTTCATTGCCTGACCACGATGGCTGATTTTATTTTTTTCTTCCTTGCTCATTTCCGCACTCGCAATACCCAGTTCAGGTAACCAGAACAGCGGATCATAGCCAAAGCCATTTTCACCACGGGCTGCTTCCAAGATCTCACCTTTCCAGATGCCCTGGAAGATTTGTGGTAATGGGTCTTCGGCATGTTGAACTAAGGCCAGTACACACACAAACATGCCTTCAATCGGTTCACCGTCTTTACGCAGTGGTTTCAGGTCAGCCAGTAATTTTTCGTTGTTCGCTGCATCATCACCATGTTCACCCGCATAACGTGCAGAGTAAATTCCAGGTGCACCGCCCAGAACTGGTACACAAATCCCTGAATCATCAGCAATCGCAGGTTTGCCAGAAATACGTGAGGCATGACGTGCCTTGATAATGGCATTTTCAACAAAGCTCAAACCATCTTCAATTGCGTCTTCAATATTCAGCTTACCTTGAGGAATAACTTCAACTGGAAGTTTGAGTTCTGCAAACATCTTTTCAAATTCTGCAATCTTGCCTTTATTATTACTTGCCAGTACCAGTGTGCCTTGGGATAACCAGTCAGTTGAAGCCATATCAATTACTCATCTTTCAAATTACATATATGTAGTGTAGCAACTTGCTGCAGTTTTTAGGCCATAAAAAAAGCACCCGAAGGCGCTCTTTTGCAGATCCAGCTTATTGTGCCTGAATCCAACGGTCTGCACGATCACGTGCTTGACGGATCTGTTCCTGGGTCAAGTTGGCTGCCAATGCAGTTTTTTTGCCTTCAGATAAAGTAATCACTTTATTGTCCAGCATGCCGTCACGGGTAGAGAGTTCATACCACTGATAAGCACCCATATAGTTTTTCTTTTTCTCTTCCATCATCGCCAGGTTAAAGCTGGCACGATTATCACCGCGGCTGGCTGCTTTTTCAAAGTACTGGCGAGCCAGTGTTTCATCTTTCTTGGTGCCAATACCATCTGCCAGCATACGGCCTACATTCAATTGAGCCACTGCCAGACCTTGATCTGCTGCTGCTTTATACCAGGCAAAAGCCTGACGTTCATCTTTCTGAATGTCTTTACCATACTGGTATTTTGTTGCTAAATAAAATTGTGCACCAGGCTGACCTGCTTTAGCCGCTTTAGTCAGACTATGAATGTCCATTACTGAATATTGCGCTGCTTGGCTGGCCACAGAAGGCGTTGGTGCAACGTAATCGGCATGGGCCTGCATGCCAAAAAGTCCAGCCAGTAGCGTCGTACTTAATAATAATTTTTTCATAGAGCGCTCACTCGATAAATTGCGACTTCACCAAATAGATTTGGGAGATGTTTGCTCAGCAAACTATCTTCTTGATTCCCATTCACAGCGAGTCGATTAATAATTTTTATGTTGTTTTCCGCGCATAATGCTTCAAAGTCACGGAAGGTACATAGGTGAATGTTCGGGGTGTTATACCACATATAAGGTAAGGCTTCCGAAACCGGCATTTTCCCTTTTAATGCCAAGAAAGAACGAGTCTTCCAGTGCGCAAAGTTTGGAAAGGTAATAATGGCCTGTTTCCCTACACGCACCATGTCACGCAATAATACGTCTGGTGCATCTACAGCTTGCAAAGCCTGTGCCATCACCACATAGTCAAAAGACTGGTCAGCAAAACGGCTTAAACCGAGGTTTAAGTCCTGCTGGATGATATTTAACCCGCGACTGATCGCAATTGCAATCTTTTCTTGATCAATTTCTAATCCATATGCACGAATATTGTGCTTTT
Source organism: Acinetobacter sp. YH12236 (assembly GCF_013417645.1). Taxonomy (NCBI): domain Bacteria; kingdom Pseudomonadati; phylum Pseudomonadota; class Gammaproteobacteria; order Moraxellales; family Moraxellaceae; genus Acinetobacter; species Acinetobacter sp. YH12236. The sequence goes on along the minus strand of NZ_VPDM01000034.1, from coordinate 10,697 downwards.
TGCTCATATGGGCCAGCAGTTCGCCATCACCACAACCGAGGTCGAGGATTCGTGAACCGGGCTTGATCCATTTCTCAGCAAGTTGTTGGTCAATACGCATTACACAGCCTCCTTCGGTGTTGATCGCAGATGTTCTTCACCGCCCAGGAAGGCGCGCAAGGATTTTACATACAGGGGAATCGGGAACAGGAAAGAGTCATGGCCTTGTTCTGCATCAATATCGACATAGCTGACCGGCTTATGATTGGTAATGAGGGCATCCACGATTTCAACAGAACGTGAAGGCGAGAAACGCCAGTCAGTCGTGAAAGAAACTACCAGGAACTTACATTTGGTTTGCGCCATCGCTTTGACCAGTGACTGCTGATATTCACGTGAAGGATCAAAGTAGTCCAATGCCTTAGTCATGATCAGGTAAGTATTGGCATCAAAGTTACGGCTAAACTGTTCACCCTGATAACGCAAATAACTTTCGACCTGGAATTCGACATCGAAACCATACATAAACTTGCCGGATTTCAGATCACGGCCAAATTTCTGCTTCATGGCTTCTTCAGACAGATAAGTAATATGACCGACCATACGCGCCAGAATCAGGCCACGTTTTGGATAGCTGTCATTTTCCAGATAACGGCCATGATGGAAGTCCGGATCAGACAGAATCGACTGACGCGCGACTTCGTTAAAGGCAATATTTTGTGCAGACAGTTTTGGTGCGCTGGCAATAATCACACATTTTTGCAGACGGTCAGGATAATCTACGGACCATTGCAAGGCCTGCATGCCCCCGAGTGAGCCGCCAATGATGGAATACCACACATCAATTCCCAGACGGTCAGACAGCATTGCCTGAGTTTTCACCCAGTCACGCACAGTGACCAGCGGAAAGTCTGGACCGTATGGACGGTTATCATTTTCGGGATTAGGAGAGGTAGGACCAGTAGAACCATTACAACCGCCGATATTATTCAGCGCCACCACAAAGAATTTATTGGTATCGATTGCCTTGCCCGGACCAATGCAGGCATCCCACCAGCCTGGTTTTTTATCATCTTCATGATGATAACCGGCAGCATGGTGATGGCCAGACAGGGCATGGCAGATCAAAATGGCATTGGACTTATCGGCATTCAGTTCGCCATAAGTTTCTACCATCAGTTCAAAACGTGGGAGGATGCGACCGCATTCAAGCTCTAACGGCTGTTCGAATTGGAACTTTTGTGGGACAACAAGGCCCACTGAGTCAGCTGGAAAAGACACGGGAATGATTCGCCTTAAATCTTTAGTATGAATAAATAAAAGGATACCATTTGCAGGTATCCTTCTAAAGTCTTTTTAATGCTATGAATTATTGCTAATTCAAATACCGGATTTAGACGGCAGCAGCAATCACCTGTTCAGTGCTTAACACATCCTGATCGATCAGACGGTTGGTACATGCAATAATTGCTTCAATCGAAGAGGTCACGATGTTGTCATGCACGCCCGCACCAAAGGCAGATTTACCTGTGCCTTTTACTTGAAGTTCAACCAATGCCAAGGCTTTGGCATGTGCACCTGAACTGATGCTACGTTCTTCATAGTTCAAGACATCAATCGGCAATTGTAATGCATCCAAGATCGCAGAGATCGGACCGTTACCTTCACCACGCAAGTGCTGAGTTTCACCATTGACTTCAATATCCAACTCAATCACCTGATTGCCATTTTCATCTGACAATTTGTAGTTTTTGGCAGAGTAATGAGCATCTTTCGCGGCAACATACGTCTCTTTGAACAAGCTCCAGATCGCTTGTGCGGAAATCTCAGTACCATCTTCATCGGTTTTTTGCTGTACGATTTGCGAGAATTCGATCTGTAAACGACGTGGCAAGGTCACGTTGTAGTTCGATTCTAACAAGTAAGCGATACCACCTTTACCAGACTGTGAGTTCACGCGAATGACAGCGTCATAGTCACGGCCCAAGTCTTTCGGATCGATCGGCAAGTACGGCATATCCCAGATTTCTTCGTTTTTCTGGAATTCGAAACCTTTTTTGATGGCATCCTGGTGTGAACCAGAGAATGCTGTGAACACCAAGTCACCCGCATATGGATGACGTGGGTGGACTGGCAAGCCCGTACATTCTTCAACAGTCGCAATGATTTCGTTGATATTCGAGAAATCCAAGTTTGGTGCAACACCCTGGGTATACATGTTCAAGGCAATTGCCGCTACGTCCACGTTACCGGTACGCTCACCATTACCGAATACACAACCTTCAACACGGTCAGCACCGGCCATAATTGCTAATTCAGACGCTGCGATCCCACAGCCACGGTCATTATGGCAGTGAACTGAAATGATCACGCCGTCACGACGCTCGATGTTACGGTGCATCCATTCCACCTGATCGGCATATACGTTTGGTGTAGAGACTTCGACAGTGGCTGGCAAGTTCAAGATCACTTTGTTTTCTGGAGATGCTTCCCAGATTTCAGTCACAGCGTCGCAGACATCTTTGGCAACTTCTAATTCAGTTGCAGAGAAACATTCAGGACTGTACTGGAAGACAAATTCAGTTTCAGGCTGTTTTGCTGCGTATTCTTTCACTTTTTGCGCTGCATTTATCGCTAACTGTTTTGCACCTTCAACGTCTACGTTCAACACTTTTTGACGGAAGGTTGGAGAGTTAGAGTTGTAGATATGCACGATTGCGCGTTTCGCACCTTGTAAAGATTCAAAAGTACGTGCAATTAAATGGTCACGTGCCTGAACCAATACTTCGATGTAGACGTCATCCGGAATATGACCTTCTTCAATCAATTTACGAGTGAAGTCGAAATCAATTTGAGAGGCAGACGGGAAGCCGATTTCAATATGTTTGAAACCGATTTTTACCAACATCTGGAACATTTTGAACTTCTGCTCGATGTTCATTGGCTCGAAGATCGCCTGGTTACCATCACGCAGGTCAGTACTCATCCAGATTGGCGCTTTAGTAATTTCATTATTTGGCCATTGACGGTCTGGTAAGTCCACACGTTGATACATGCGACGGTATTTTTTACTTGGATCAGCCAACATCATGAGAGAGCTCCTTAGGTAGCCTGGCATACTCGCTTGGTGTAGCAGTTGCTCGGTCTACAGCATAGATTTTGTCTATATATTCGTTTACAGGCAGGTGAGGATAAATTAGATCAATCCTGTATTTTTTAAGTTTTGATCATCAGGATCAACCAGACACCTGCATGGTGAACCTATAATTAAATTTTAGTCCAGAAAACGTGAAAAGTTTTTGCTTTTTCTATGGATTTTAGTCGTATCTTAAAAAAGATTTTCTTATAAAGTTATTAATTGGAAAAATATTTCTATAATCTATTTTAATCTTGTTGGATTTTCCTGTAATTAAGCGATAAGGCTAAAATATTTCTTTATATAATAGCTTTGTTGGAAGTTCTTAAGCAATGCATACATGAAATCTTTCATATCAAAAAATAAAGGCTAGTTTGATGAATCCAGACTAGCCCTTAATATCATGAAGATTGCTCAGATCAGTATTTAAAATGCAGGCCTAAAACGGCACTGATGCCTTCTGCTTCTGTAGCATAGTGGGAAGAATAGGCTTTGCTAAAATAACGTGTATCGGACAGGTTATTGATATTTAGCTGTAGATCCACATTGGGGTTCACCTGATAACGTGCCATGGCATCGTAACGCACATAACCGGGAACAAATTTGGTATTGGCGGCATTGCCATAAACTTTATCCATTGCCACAGCACCGGTACCCAATGTTAGTTGAGGTATGACCTGATAGGTCATCCATAGAGTTGCACTGTTTTCTGCTACGTTCTGAACCTGATTGCCATTGTTTGTGCTTGGAACATAAACCGGTTCGGCCGTGGTTCCAATATTTTCAAAGCCACCATCAATCAGTTCACTATCCAAATAGGTATAGCCTGCGGAAATTGCCCATTTCTCAGTAATATTTCCATTGATACCCAGCTCAATCCCATCGACACGGGTCTCACCAATATTACGGGTGGTGCCATCAGCATCGGTGGCGCGGGTATTGGTCTTTTCAGTACGGAAAATGGCTGCCGTCAGATTCAGTTTATCTTCCAGAAGATCCCATTTAGTTCCCAGTTCCATGGTGCGGACTTTTTCAGCTTTTAGATTTTCAATAGCTGCGCTAATACTTTCAGAGCCATCACCACCATCGATACCGACCGGATTCGAGGAAGTGGCATAGCTGATATAAATACTGCCATTTTCTCTTGGCTTAAAGACCAGACCCGCCTGATAATTAAAAAAGTCTTCTTCATTTTCGAGGGTCAGCTGATCACCTGGAACGGCGGTAATCGGCGTATTGTTTGCACCTGTCACCGCATTATTGAATCGTCCATAGGTTAAGGTTTGCTGGGTTTTATAATCATCCCAACGTATGCCCAGATCCAGAATCCATTGCGGATGCAATTCGATACTGTCCAGTAAGTAGATCGATTTTGATTTGGTCTCGATATCATAACGGTCCGCACCATCTGTATTAAGTGTCCCCGTCCACGCACCCCGGTCTGGATTGTCTACAGAAGTACACCAGCCTAAGGCCACATTGGCAGGAGTACCACAGGCCGCAAAAGAGCTTCCAGTAGCATTCAGACCATTAATAATATATTGGGTACGTTCAGTATCCTGATCTGAATATTCTGCACCCAGGTTAAAGCTGTGTTGAATAGCACCAGTATCAAATTTGCCTGTTAAAGCCAGTAGGTCAGTAAAGGTATCGGTATTTGCGATACGTGAATTGGCCCGTGCCCAGACATTGCCATTCAAAATGAAGTTTCCGCGTGAATCATCGGGGTTGGTCCAGAGATAGTCATTTTTGGAACGGTTAAATACCGCTGTATTACTCAGGGTTAGATTGTCATTCAGGTTATGTTCCAATTTAAAGGTACCAATCTGGTTTTCCTGTTTCTGGAAATCACGATCTTTCCAGCCATAGTATTGACCAGCTTTGGCATCAATTGGTTTCCCATTGCCATTTAAAGCGGCATTGGCATTGGTCGCTGCAAATGGATTGTTATAGGGAATGCCGGAATCTGGAATATCATCAGTTTTCAGATAGTAATAACTTAAAGTTCCACGCGTTGCGCTGTCCAGGCCGAAACTGAAGCTGGGTGCAATACCAGCACGTTTATATTCAGCACCGTCATGTTGACCGGCTTTTTCATTCTGGTGACCCATGACCGCGACACGAGCCGCCATGCCATTGCCGAAGTCCTTGTTAGCATCCAAAGTGATACGGGCATACATATCTGTACCACCCGCAACAGAGCCTTCCAGTGCATCTCCCTTTTTCGCTACTTTGGAGATCATATTAATACTGCCACCCGTAGTGCCCGCACCGCCCATGGCAGAAGCAGAACCTTTGGTAACTTCGACCTGCTCAATGGCAAACATTTCCCGGTTTTGTGAAGTCGAATTTCGCACGCCATCGACGTACATCGAACTTTCCGAGTTATAGCCTCGAATAAAAGGCCGGTCCCCATTCGGATTGCCGCCTTCACCTGCGCCTAAAGTAATACCTGGTACGGTACGCAAAGCATCAGCTAAGGTAGTGACCTGCGTATCTTCAATCAGTTGTTGGGGAATCACGACCACAGATTTTGGCGTGTCCAGGAGTGGCGCAACAAACTTGCTATTGGCTGACTGATCGACTTTTAGACCCGGCACGGGTTCAGCTTGTACTTCCTGATGAATGGTCTCAAGCTGCACCACATTTTCCTGTGCAATCGTGTGTGCAGATGCAAAAGAAAGGGAAGAAACGATGGCTGAAGAAACTATTTTTTTACGAGATTTTATATAGCTCATAATCATTCTTTTTTATTTTTAAGTTTGGATTCGCAAATAATAATTATTATTGTTATCGTTGCTATCCTTCTTGCATTGATATTGGCAATGAACAAAATTTAATCAATTTAAAAAATAGATAGACTAGAGTGCGAACTGAGAATTAAAACCATGTTTTTAATATAGATTGATTAAATATGGATCTTATTTGGTTTTTATTGATAATAGCTATTGATAGATAAAGCTATGTTGAATTGCCTTTAAAGACGCTTCAAGGAGTTAAGGGTAAGATATTTAACTAATTTATTTTTCATTTTTATTTTCAATTAAATCCTAATTAATCAATTCCCCTAAATAGACAGCTCGGTTGAATATCTGCCACGGTCGCTGTTCCCATTAAGGCCATGGTAATCTCAAATTCTTCTTTCAGGATTTTGATCACATGCGCTACGCCCAAAGCTCCGGCAGTCGCCAGACCATAAATATAAGGACGGCCAATCAGGACAGCAGAAGCACCTAAGGCAATAGCCTTGAATACATCCGATCCACGACGGATGCCACCATCATAGAGCAGAGGAAAATCTGCTGGCACCACCTTTTTAATCAGTTGCAAGGCAATGAGAGGAGAAATGCAGGTATCCAGCACACGACCGCCATGATTGGAAATAATCAGACCTTTTACCCCATGCTGAATCGCCTGCTGGGCATCCTGAGGATGTACGATTCCTTTTAGAATCACGGGTAAATGGGTTTGCTGTACGATCCAGACTATGTCTTCCCAAGTTGGGGCAATTTTCATTAGTCCGTTAAAGACAGGATGATCACCTTCCTTTAATTCTGGTAGGGGAATATGGGTAGGTGTATGCGGATGTTGCATGCCTTCCGGTAAATGGAAAAAAGCACGACGTTCACGATCGCGGATGCCAGTATGCGGTGAATCTACCGTAATCACTAGCGCCGTATAATTATGCGCTTCAGCCATTTTGATCAAAGCTAAAGATTTTTCCCGATCCCCTTGCCAATACAGCTGAAACCATTTGCGTGGATTGTCCTGTTTCAATGCGCGCATATCGGTATTGGTAAACGTACTGAGAATCATATTGCTGCCCATCACTTCTGCGGCGAGGGCAGAAGCGGCTTCGGCTTCAGGATGAAACTGCTGCTGATGTCCAATCGGTGCCAAAAAAATCGGATGCGGAAATTTCTGTCCGAACATTTCAAGTTCAGTACTGCCTTGGGTCAGATCTTTCAGCATACGTGGCAGAAGCTGAATATCCTGAAACTGCTGTAAATTATCCTGGACACTGATTTCATCCATGGAGCCACCTTGCAGATAGTTCCAGACCATACTGGAGAGATGTTTTTCTGCTTCGACCTCATAATCGGCGATGGTTTGTAGGTAGGCCGGGATCTGGGTTAATGGCGCCATTGGTTCACGTGACATTATAAATCACCCCATTGACGAATCAGGTTGTGATAATGATGGGTCAGTTGTAGGACTTCTTCAGTATCGCCAATCTGCTGGCGTAGTTTGATAATGGTCATGTCCAGATCAAACAACATACTGCGTTTAGCATCTTCACGGATCATACTTTGAATCCAGGTTACGGCAGCAATACGTTTGCCTTGAGTTACTGGTTCAACCCGATGCAGGCTGGTCGATGGATAAACAATCACATCACCCGCATCCAGCTTGACTTCATGGCAGCCATACTGGTCTTCAACGACCAGCTCACCACCTTCATATTCATCGATTTCAGATAAGAATAAAGTTAGTGACACATCGGTACGAATGGCCTGTCCGAGTAGAGGAGAGTAATGAATGGCATTATCGACATGATTGCCATAGGTACCAGAATCCTGATAGCAGTTAAACAGGGGCGGCAGGATATGTTTCGGTAGGGCAGCAGAGGTAATTAAATGATGACTTTTAAGCGCTTGTAAAATGATAGGGCTAATCTGCTGATACAGGACAGAAGAAGAATCCAGCTGCAGGTTCTTTTTGATTTTCTGTGCCTGACTCCCGGCGCTGAGTTGCCCATTCATCCAGTGTTCTGAACGATCTAGTTGTTGTCTCAGTTCGGCAACTTGTGCTTTGCTTAATACTGCCGGGATATGTAACATCATTTTAAAAGCATTCCTGCAATTGAAAATATCGTGCATTCAAGAGAATACACGATATTGATAGATAGAGATAAAAGCTGAATTAAAATTTATAGTTCAGGGTTAAAGCTGCTGAACGTGGTTGGCCTAAGATCACACGGCCACCTCCATTATTCAGCGTGCTGATGTACTCTTTATCTGCCAGATTATAAACATTCAGGTTTAAGGAAGTTTGGTCATTAAAGGTATAACCGGCCATAGCATCAAATACCACATAGCTTGGAATACTTGGCATATTCGCTGCTGCAGTACTATCGGTAATCACACGTTTTTGCTCATCCACATAACGTGCGCCCAAGCCCAGTTTTAAACCAGCAATGTTATAGGTCGTCCATAAAGAAGCGGTCCATTCAGGTGACCAACGTACACTATTGGTCTGGGTCACTACACCCGTGTTGGAGTTGACACTGAACTGGTCTTTTTGCTCGGTTTTCATATGGGCAACACCTGCTGAAATATTCCAGGCATCAGTAATTTTACCGACAGCACCCAATTCGATTCCTTTAACTGTAGTTTTACCTTCCTGAACAGACTCGCGGGTAATTGGATCTTGGGTAAACTGGTTTTCATTTTCGGTGTAGTATGCCGCAGCATTTAAAGCCAGATCACCCTCTAGCAGATCCCATTTGGTGCCAATTTCATAATGATGAGTTTCTTGAGGGTCTGCGGCTGAGCTGTTTATTCCTGTGGATGAAAGGCTAAAGTTACTGCTACCCGGCGGTGTCAGGGATTTGGCATAAGATGCATAGACACTGCTGTAGGCGGTTGGCTTATATAAACCACCGAGCTTCCAGCTGAATAAAGTGTCATGGGCTTTTAAATCTGTTTTGGTTTCAGTCACTGCTAGTGTCGTACTGTCGGTTGAGTAACCCAGCGCATCGTAATTAGTATCGTAATAATCGACACGGACGCCACCATTAAGTTGAAAACGTTCGCCAAACTTGAGCGTATCGAAAAGATAAGCAGCCGCCGTTTGGGTTTCACCATCCGAATAAGCGCCCGTATACACAGGATCAGGCAGATTCTGGTGACGGTCAGGATGATATAGATTCGCGGGTGGTGTGGTGTTGCTTGGCTGTCCCGGCATTTGTGTGGCCAGTGTTCTGGAATGTTGCTGCTCTTTTAATAGTTCTACACCAGCTACCAGATCATGCTCCACTGAACCGGTTTTGACATTCCAGTTCACCGTGCTCTGATTAGCCAGAATTTTATTTTCCTGATCGACACCCTGGCGTGAACGGCTTACTGTCCAGTCTTGAGGATTGGTAGAGTCATTTCTTGAAAGGCTATTAATCCCCGTCAAAGTACGCTGCATATGGGTATTACCCAGACGGGCAATATTGGTAAATTTCAGATTTTCAGACCAGTCACTTTCGATTTTGGCTGTATACATGTCAGCATCAACATCTTCATGGTCATCGGTATGGCCATAATAATTTTCACGGTCTACTTTAGGTGCACTGGCAATCAGTGGGTCAGCATTCCAGAAACCTTTCATGCCAATCGTTGGAATACCGCCATCCGGAATGTTACGTTGGCGGATATGCTGGGAATAAAGATACAGGCGAGTATCACTATCCAGACCAAAGACGATAGAAGGGGCAACAGCCCAGCCTTGATTCTGGATAAAGTCGCGGCCTTCTACACCGCCATCTTGACCCATTGCATTTAAACGGACAGCAACGCTGTCATTGATCGCCTGATTAATGTCAGTGGCAAGACGCGTATGTTCAGCCGTATTGTAGGTGGCAGAGACTTCACGACTGTTTTCCAAATGAGGCAATTTGCTGACCAGATTCACATAACCAGACGCCGTACCACGCCCACCTTCGGCACCCGCAGGGCCTTTTACGACTTCCACCTGTTCCAGGTTAAACACATCACGACTTACAGCGCCGAGGTCACGAATGCCATCCAGATAGGTGGAGCTTTGAGTTGAAAAGCCGCGCATCTGGAAGGCATCGCCAGCACTGGTATTACCATTTTCACCGAGTTGTAGGGTAATTCCTGGCGTATTACGTAAGGCTTCAACCAGGGTGGTTGCACCTTGTTCTTTTAATAAGTTTTTGTTGATAATCGAAACAGTCTGAGGCGTATCTACTAAAGCTTGGCTAGATTTAGCAGAACTCAATTGATCTACTTTATATTCATTTGCAGTTTTATTCTTAACTGTAATTTCTGGAAGCTGAATAACGCCTTCATTGGTGATGTTATCTGCATGAGTGATCAGTGGCAAAGTTGCAGCAAGTGCGACCAATGAAGTCTTGTAATGATGTTTTCGGCTTTTGATATGCGCCATGTGACAGAATTCCTGAATTGAATAATATTTCCCTTACCACCTTGATATGCTCGAGTTCATCAAATAGCAGCAATTATGGAGTTATTGTTATGGCCTTTAACAATTTTGCGAATTGTAGTGATAATAATTATCATTAACAATATTTAATTAAATCATTCTTATGAATTTATGGATGAAATTACTGTTTAATATTCAAACTTTAATCTGGGATTTCTATTAAGAAAAATTTCAAAATAAACTTATTTTTCAGTTTTTTACCTAAGATTAAAAAATGTAATTAACCTGAGTTCGATGAAATCCACTTAACCTTTTAGCATATTTTGGAAAGTTGGCTTATTGGGGTTCAAACAATAAGCCACTACAGCAGCCATGATATTCACCATGAAGTTATTTACCGAACGAT